>JBBQKM010000078.1:0-9966 GCA_038326915.1 Sphingomonadales bacterium | reverse complement strand
GCGCTGGCGGCGTTGGAAGCGGCAGCGCCGGGTCGGGTGGCGAGTTTCTGCCCCAATGCCGGCGCCGGCCGGTCGCTGCGCATCACGACGACAGTGGTGATCGTCGACGATGTGTTCGCGTTCACCGGATCGACGGCCCTGTCGCGGCGCGGTCTGAGCTTTGATTCAAGCCTGTCGGTGGCGGTGTTCGATGAACTCAACAGCCGTGGCCGCGGGCAATCGCTGGCGGCGCTGCGGCGGGCGCTGGTGGCGGCGCGGCTCGGCCTGCCGCCGACCCTGGTGCCGGATGACGGCGCGCAGCTGGTCAAGGCGATTGCCGCGCTGGTGGCGCGCGGCAGCGGTCGGCTGACCACCGCGACGTTGCCGCCGATCGATCCGCCGGTGACCGACAGCGACCGCGCGCTGTGGGCCCGCGATGGCACCGTGGCGCCCAACCCCGCCGACCTGGCGGCCTGGCTGGCTTTGTTGGGGACCGGTAACGTTCTGAATTGATTGGCCGGATGAACGCCGGCTTACCATGGCGTTCATGCAACCTGCACAAGCGGCAGTGCATTGTGACTCCTGTTGAACCAAAGGGAGTTGCTTATGCGCATGTTGATGATCCCGCTGGCTGCGGTGGCCTTTGGCGCCGCGGTGCCGGCTGCGGCCCAGTACCAGGACCGTGCCTATGTCGACCGGAACGAGCTGCGCCAGGACCAGCGCCAGATCGAGCGTGAACGCCGCGATGTCCGCGATGCCCAGCGCTATGGCGATCGTCGCGACGTCCGCACCCAGCAGCGCGACCTGAAGCTGGCGAAGAAGGAATATCGCCAGGATGCCCGCGATTGGCAGCGTGGCAGCCGCTATAACTACAACCGCCCCGATCCCCGTTACGGCGCCTATTATGCCGACAATTATTATCGTGGCGGCAGCAACTATAGCGCCCGGGTGCTCGGCCCCAATGATCGCATCTATCGCGGCCGCGACAACCGTTACTATTGCCGCCGCAACGATGGCACCACCGGCCTGATCATCGGCGCAGTCGGCGGCGGTGTGCTCGGCAACGTGATCGCGCCGGGCGGTTCGAAGACACTGGGAACGGTGCTCGGCGGCGGGCTGGGTGCCATTCTCGGCAATTCGATCGGTCGCGGCAACGTTACCTGCCGCTAAAACACCGGCATTGAAACGATCGATGGCGTTCAATGGGGAAATCCACTGGACGCCATTATCGTTGTGCATAGAGTGATGCCCGAGCGAAAAGGGAGCGTCACCATGGCCAAATCCGCCAAGAAAGCTGCAGCGATCGATCTCGGGATGGATGACAAGCAGCGTCGCGCCATTGCCGCCGGCCTGTCGAAACTGCTGGCCGACACCTATACGCTGTACCTCAAGACGCACAATTTCCACTGGAACGTCACCGGCCCGCAGTTCAATTCGCTGCACCTGATGTTCGAGGCGCAATATACCGAGCTGGCGCTGGCGGTCGACCTGATCGCCGAGCGCATCCGCGCGTTGGGCGAGCCGGCGCCCGGCAGCTATTCGGCCTATGCGGCACTGGCATCGATCAAGGAAGCCGATGGCAATCCGGCGGCGGAGGACATGGTGCGCATCCTCGCGGCCGACCAGCTGGCGGTGGTGCGCACGGCGCGCAGTGTGTTTCCGCTTGCCGATGCCGCCAATGATGAACCGACCGCCGATCTGCTGACGCAGCGCATGCAGGTCCATGAAAAGACCGCGTGGATGCTGCGGGCGAACCTCGCCTAGCGTCCGAGCGTCGCCGCCAGAAGGTTTACCGACAGTGCCAGCACGGCGATGTTGAAAAAGAACGCCACCAGCCCGTGGATCAGGGCGATGCGGCGCATGCGCTTGCTGGTGATCTGCACGTCGGAGACCTGGAAGGTCATGCCCAGCACATAGGCGAAATAGGCGAAATCCCAGTAATCGGGCGTCGGATCAAAGCCGGGGAAGTCCAGTCCGCCATGGTCCTTGCCGTTGCTGTCGCGCAGATACCAGACATGGGCATAGTGCAGCCCGAACAGCGTGTTGGCGAACAGCCATGCCAGCACCAGCGTCAGCCCGGCCAGCGCGATGCCGGTGCCATGATTGCCGCCATGGCCGGTCAGCTCGATCCATACGGCGGTGATGACAATTGCAACGACACCCCAGGCGATGATGTTCAGCGTATGGCGATCGGGCTCGTTGCTGGCGGCGCTAGTGCGCATCGCCGATGATTTTTCGGTCATCGCCTTGCGAACGATCAGGCCCAGAAAGACGATGGCGCCGGCGTCGAAGCCAGCCAGCATGGCGCGCACAGGGTCGATGACGAACGACAGGGCCAGCGCCACGACGGCGGTGACCGCCACGAAGATGGTGAAATTGATGTAGCGGCGCAGGAAGCTCATGCCGGCTGCGCTGGCTTGCCACCTGCGAGCACCAGCCAGCCGGCCAGCGCCGACAGAATGGAACCGGCAAGGATGCCGATCTTTGCCGCGGTATCGGCTGCGCTGCCTTCGCCAAAGGCGAGGCCTGCGATGAACAGGCTCATGGTAAAGCCGATGCCGCAGAGGATCGACAGACCCCAGAGCTGCCGCCAGGTCGCATTGACCGGCGCATCGGCATAGCCGGTTCGCACCAGCGCCGCGATTGCGCCGAATACGCCGACCTGCTTGCCGACTAGCAGGCCGAGCGCAATGCCGAGCGGAACCGGCGCCACGGCATCGCCCAATCCCATGCCGCGCAGATCGACGCCGGCATTGGCGAAGCCGAAGATCGGCACGATGACAAAGGCACTGATCGGCGCCAGCGCGTGTTCGAGGCGCAACAGCGGCGATTCCGTGGCTTCGGGCGTGCCCTTTGTCCGGCGCAGCGGGATGGTGAAGGCGACGGCAACCCCGGCCAGAGTCGCGTGGATGCCCGATTGCAGCACGGCGAACCACACGCCGGCGCCGATCAGCAGATAGGGCCAAAGCGCCTGCACCTTCAGCCGGTTGAGCCCGAACAGCACTGCGAGGCCGGCGGCGGCAGCGCCGAGGGCGAGCAGCTTGATGCTGGCGGTATAGGCGATGGCGATGATCAGGATCGCGCCGAGATCGTCGATGATGGCGATCGCGGTCAGCAACAGTTTCAACGACGCCGGCACCCGGCTGCCGAGCAAGGCCAGCACGCCGAGCGCAAAGGCGATATCGGTGGCGGCCGGGATCGCCCAACCGTCGAGATTGGCGGGATGGTTGCGGTTGACGGCGAGAAAGACCAGCGCCGGCACCACCATGCCGCCCAGCGCCGCGGCGCCAGGCAGGATGCGGCGCGGCCAGGATGACATCTCGCCATCGATGAGTTCACGCTTGATCTCCAGCCCGACGAGCAGGAAGAACAGCGCCATCAGCCCGTCGTTGATCCAGTGCAGCACCGACAGGCCGCCGAAATAGGCGTGCAGGGCGTGGACATAGGTTTCGGACAGCGGCGAATTGGCGACGGCGATGGCCAGCGCGGCGGCCGCCATCAGCACATAGCCGCCGGCCGCCTCGGTCTTCAGCAGTTTCCGGATGGCGGTGACGGGGCGGCGGTATGACATTCGTGACGGTCTAGCGCGTCACCCGCGGGCCGAATAGTTGGTTTCCACCCAGGTCCGGTAGCTGCCATCGAGAACGGCGCGCCACCAGCCTTCGTTGGCGAGATACCAGGCCAGCGTCGCGGCAAAGCCGGTGGCGAAGTCGCGTGCCGGGGCATAGCCGAGTTCGACGCGCGCCTTGGTTTCGTCGATGGCATAGCGGCGGTCATGGCCGGGGCGATCGGTGACGGTGGTTTTCAGCGCGGCGGTCGGGCGCCCCTGCGCGGCGGGCGCATCGGGGAAGCGGGCGCGCAGGGCCGGATCGGCGGCAAAGGCCGCATCCACGGCGGCGCACAGCGTGTCGATGACGGTGATATTGGGCAGTTCGGCACCGCCGCCGATGCAATAGGTTTCACCGATACGGCCGCGCTGCAACACGGCGTCGATGCCGCGGCAATGGTCCTCGACATGCAGCCAGTCGCGGATCTGCATGCCGTCGCCATAGATCGGCAGCGGCCGGCCATGCAGCGCATTGATCAGGAACAGCGGGATCAGCTTTTCGGGAAACTGGTAGGGGCCATAGTTGTTCGAACAGTTCGACGTGGTGACTTGCAGCCCATAGGTGTGGTGCCAGGCGCGGACGAGGTGATCGGAGGCCGCTTTCGACGCCGAATAGGGGCTGTTGGGGGCATAGGCGGTGGCTTCGGTGAATGCCGGGTCGCTGGCGCCGAGGCTGCCATAGACTTCATCGGTCGAGACGTGATGGAAACGGTGGGGCATGTCGGCGGCGAGCCAGACGCTGCGCGCCGCGGTCAGCAGGCTCAATGTGCCGATGATGTTGGTGTCGATGAAGGCGGCGGGGCCGTGGATCGAGCGGTCGACATGGCTTTCGGCGGCGAAATGCACGATCGTGTCGATACCGCGGTCGCGCAACAGGCGTTCGACGAGCGCCGTGTCGCGGATGTCGCCTTCAATCAGGTCAACACTATTAGCCCCCGCGAGGTTGGCGCGGTTGCCGGCATAGGTCAGTGCATCGAGCACGGTGAGCGTGTCGCCCGGGTGGTTCGCCCGCCAATAGTGCACGAAATTGGCACCGATGAAGCCGGCGCCGCCGGTAATCAGGAGATTGCTCATGGGGTCGCCTGCTTGATGGTGGCGAGACAGTCGCGCAATTCCGCGCGCCAGTGCCGCGCCGGGCCGGTGATTGCCCAGGTCGTGGTCTTGTCGAGAACGCCATAGGCTGGGCGTTGCGCGGGCGTGGGATAGTCGGCGGTGCGGATCGGCAAGATCGGCACGGCGCGGTGGAGCAGGCCGAGCGTCAGCGCTTCCTCGTGGATCGCCACTGCGAAGTCGTACCAGCTGGCAATGCCCGCGTCGGTCCAGTGGTGGACGCCCGTCGCGCCGGCGCCGAGCAACACCCAGATGGCACCGGCGAGGCTGTCGGCGTGGGTCGGCGTGCCGATCTGGTCGGCAACGACGCGGATTTCGGGGCGTTCGCGCATCAGTCGCAGCATGGTGTGGACGAAGTTGTTGCCGACCGCGGCATAGACCCAGGCGGTGCGGACGATCAGCGCCGCCGGGTGCGCCTCGCGGGCGGCGCGTTCGCCATCGGCCTTGGTGCGGCCATAGACGCTGACCGGATTGGGCGCGGCGTCGGGCAAATAGGGGCTGTGCGCGGTGCCGTCAAAGACGAAATCGGTGGAAACATGGACAAAACCGATGCCGGCGGCGTGCGCAGCGTGCGCGAGATGGCCGACGGCGCTGGCATTGATGCGCTGCGCGGTGTCGGTATCGGCCTCGGCCTTGTCGACAGCGGTATAGGCGGCGGCGTTGATCAGCACATCGGGGCGTGCCGCAGCGAGGGCGCTGGCGATGGCGGCAGGGTCGGTGATGTCGAATTCGGCTTCGGCTGGCGCGATTATCGTGACGCCGGCCGGCGCTGTTGCCTGCAATGCGCGCCCCAATTGCCCGCCAGCCCCGGCGACAAGCACCCTCATGCGAAGACCTGTGCGTCGGCGAGGAGCTTGCCCGCTGCGTCCTTGGCCGAAACCAGTGGCGCCATGTCGAGCGGCCAGACGATGCCGATCGCCGGATCGTCCCAGCGGATGCAATGTTCGTCGGCTGGTTCGTACAAGGTCGTGCACTTGTACTGGAAATCGGCACTGTCGCTGGTCACCGCAAAGCCGTGGCCGAACCCCGGCGGCACCCAGAGCATAGCCTTGTTGGCGTCCGACAGTTCGACGCCGACCCAGCGGCCGAAATGCGGTGACGAGCGGCGCAGGTCGACCGCGACATCAAAGACGGCACCTTGCGTGACGCGCACGAGCTTTCCTTGCGGGTTCGACAGCTGGTAGTGCAGCCCGCGCAGCACGCTGCGCGCCGACCGGCTGTGATTGTCCTGCACAAAGGTCAGGTCCAGCCCGGCGTCGGCAAAGGCCCGCGCGTTCCAGCTTTCGAGGAAAAAGCCGCGATCATCGCCGAACACCCGCGGGGTGATCAGCAGCACGCCGGGCAGGGCGGTCGCCTTGATCTTCATGCCGAACGTTTCAGCTGGTCGAGCAGATACTCGCCATAGCCCGATTTGCGCAGCGGTTCGGCGATGCGCGCCAGCTGTTCGCTGTCGATAAAGCCCTGGCGCCAGGCGATTTCCTCGGGGCAGCAGATTTTCAGCCCCTGGCGCTCCTCTACGATGCGGACATAAAGGCCGGCATCGAGCAGCGCGCCATGGGTGCCGGTATCGAGCCAGGCAAAGCCGCGGCCCATCAGCTCGACCGAAAGCGTGCCGGCCTCGAGATACAGCCGGTTGAGATCGGTGATTTCGAGCTCACCACGTGCCGATGGCCGGATCTCGCGCGCCAGCCGCACCGCGTCGGCATCGTAGAAATACAGTCCGGTGACGGCGAAATTGGATTTCGGAACGGCGGGCTTTTCCTCGATGGTTTCGGCGCGGCCAGCGGCGTCAAAAGAAACAACGCCATAGGCCGACGGGTCCTTTACGTTATAGCCGAACACCGTAGCGCCGGAGGTGCGCGCGTCGGCGCGCGCCAGCAATTCGGGCAGGCCGTGACCATAGAAGATGTTGTCGCCAAGGATCAGCGTCGACGGCCGGTCGCCGACGAATTCGGCGCCGATGTGGTAGGCCTGCGCCAGGCCCTTGGGTTCGGGCTGGACGGCGTATTCGAAGTGCATGCCCCAGTCGCTGCCATCGCCGAGCAGCGCGCGAAACGCCGGCGCATCGGTGGGGGTGGTGATGACCAGCACCTCGCGGATGCCGGCGAGCATCAGCACCGACAGCGGGTAATAGATCATCGGCTTGTCATAGACCGGCATCAGCTGTTTCGAGACCGACCGGCTGAGCGGATAGAGGCGGGTGCCTGATCCGCCCGCCAGGATGATGCCGCGGCGTGCTGTCGAGCCTGTGGTCATCATGTGCGTCCCTGCATGAAGCGCCGCAAAAGCCCGGCAAAGCTGCGCGCCTGGGCGAGGGGGGAATCCTGCGCGGCGGCCTGCCAAAGCTGCAGCCCGCGATACCGGGGCAGCGGCCGCCCGGCAACCGCCATTGCCGCCAGCCGCGACAGGATCTGGCGCTTGCGCCGCGCCTGCGCCGGCTGCATGCGGACGATCTCGGTCATCGGCAGCGGCGCAGTTTCGATCGCACCTGCCGCGCGCGCCGCATCGAGCAGCGCCAACCCGGCGGCGGTGCGCGCGATGACAAGGCTGCGGCCGTCCTGTTCGTCAAAGCTGGGATAGCCGCGATCATCGCCGTACCAGGCATCGGCGCAGGCGACATCGGCCATGGTGCCGACCGCGTCGGGGCAGATCTTGCACCGGAACTGCACCTGTTTCGACAATATGTCGCCCCAGCTGTCGGCATAGCTCATGCGCCGGCTCGTGCCGTCGTGCAGCGTCGCGGTGGCATAGCCCGGCCAGCCATCGCCGCGATAGCGGAAGGCGGCAACGTCTTCGGGCGCGACTCCCAGACGGTCGAGGATGCGGCCGGTGCCGGCGGCGCTGGGAATGCCGGCGCAGAAGAATGCCAGCATCAGCGGCACCCGGGCGGCGATGCGCGGATCGGTGCGGGCGCGGGCGCGCAGCGCAGTGACGTCGCAGGGTTTGCCGACAAAGGCAAAGCGGCCTGGGCGGGCAAGCCAGTCCTCGAGCCCGGCCAGCGGCGCCGATGGGGCATAGCGCGAGCCGGCGTTGGCGGCGACGTCGTCGGCGGTTGTCGATATGCCGGTCAGGTTCGCTGTCGGCACATCGGGGTCGGCGCCGGTCTGGATGACGAAATCGACAAGGCCGCTGGCGAGCGCCTGGGCGAGCAACGCCGACAGCACGCCCCCCGACGAGGCGCGGTGGCGCAGGGCGGCATCGGTGGCAAAGCCGGTGCCGGTGAAATGCGACCGGCCCCACAGCGGATCGTCGACGGGCGCCGCCGGCAGCCCGCTTTCATCGACGACAAGCGCCGGGCAGGCGGTGGCGATGCCGCTTTCCTGTGCAGCCGTCAGCGTCGCGGTCTGCTGCGGGCGGAGATAGCCCGGCGGGGTCATTGCCATGGCAACAGCTTGCGGCGCGATGCCGGCGCACAGCCCGCAGCCCGCGCACAGATTACCGCGCGCGACGCGGGCGAGGCTGGGCGACGGCGTCACCGCAGCGCCGCCGCGAACTGCGCCGCAAGCTCGGCGGTATAGGCCTCGAGCCCGGCGGCGATCACCGGCGTGCCGCGTGCGATATCGGCGGCAAGCGTGGCGCGGCGGGTGAACGCATCGAGTATGAAATCGGTGGCGGCGCGGGTGTCCATGCCAGTGGCGGTGACCAGCCACGGATAGTCGAGGCCACGGTACAGGCCTTCGAATTTGCGGCTGTAGCTGATCGGCACCACCGGCACCCCGGCCGAATAGGCGGCGATGGTGGCGTGCATGCGCGCCCCGACCAGGAAATCGAGCCCGGCGATGAACGATTTCGCCGCCACCGGCGAGGCGAAATCGGGGTGGCGGACCAGCGCCGGAAACTCGGCCCGAAGGCGATCGGCGGCGGCGCCATCGTCGTCGCTCGGCAGGCCGGGGGCCATGACGTGCGGGACCAGGTGCACCTCCACCCCCGGCACGGCGGTGAAGGCCGCCGCGAGCGCCCGTGTCAGCGCCGGATAGTCGAAATCGAGGCCATATTGGTTGCTGCCGGCATAGCCGCCGTGCATCAGCAGCCCCGAGACATTGAGGCCGATGCGCAGCGGGCCACCGGGGGCGCGGGTCGGCCGGTCATAGGGCAGGGCAAAGGCAACATCGATCGCCTGGCGGGCGTTTGCATCGGGACTGAGCGTCTGCAGCACCTGCATCGACAGCGGATCGCGGGCGAACACCACCGCGGCGCGGCGGCAGGCCCAGGCGGCCAGCTTCGTGTGCGGCTGACGCGTAAATGGCCCGATCGTCTGTGGTGACAGCACCAGCGGCTTGCCCGCCTGGATCGCCAGCGCCTTGGTCGCCATGATATAGGCAAAGCGCTTGTCGGGGTAGATATCGGCAAAGCTGTCGCCGGCGCCGATGTCGAGCAGGATGTCGAGATTGCGCAGGTCGGCGCGATAGCCGCCGATCATGTAGCGGCCGCTGATCGTGCGCAGTGCAATGTCCGGGCCCGAGACATAGGGCGTGCCGGCTTCACGCGGTCCGATGATGGTGAACTGCGGCGTCACCCCGGCGCGTGCCGCTGCGGCGCGCGCCAGGGCGATGTTGCCGATGGTCAGGGCGCCGACGCCCAGATTGCCGGCCGCCACCGAATGCCACAGCAATCCGATCCGGAGCGAGGTCATCGAAAGGGCCTTCCCGGCGCAGCGGTACGCAACAGATGGGGCCGCGCCGGCCCCAACGCGGACTCAGTTAGCCGGGGCTGGCGCCGGTGCGGCTGGTGCCGGTGCGGCTGCGGCCGGAGCCGCCGGACCCACTGGCCCTGTCGGCGGCGCGCCCTTGGGGAACACCGGCGGGCCATAGCCCTTTCCATAAACGATCTTGGCCTTGTAGTCGGTCTGGAACTTCTTCAGCGCGTCGGCCAGGTTCTTCTGGATATTCTGGCGCTGCAGCACGTTCTGGGCATAGGTGATGGCCTTTTCCCCGGTGAACGGCTGCGATTTGGTCGCGGTGACATTGTTGACATAGATGACCGGGGCCGGCGCACCTGCGGGCTGGTCGGCGAACATGAACGGCTCGCCGTTGCTGGTCGCGGTGATCTTGACGATCTCGTTGGTCAGCGCCGGATTGACGGTCAGCGAATCGATCTGCTGCGGGGCGCGGCGGTATTCGACATTGGCGTCGGACAGGATGCGTTCGACGTCGGCCATGGTCTTGGCGTCCTTCAGGCCCAGCTGGTCGATATTGGCTGGGCGCAGGAACTGAATCTGGTCGAGCGTGAAGATCTTGCGATCACCGAACACCTGCGGGTTTTCGGCAACG
>JBBQKM010000077.1:0-10060 GCA_038326915.1 Sphingomonadales bacterium | reverse complement strand
CTGGATGGGCTGGAAGCGTTGAAGACGCAGATTGCGGCGGATGCCGAGGCGGCGCGGGCGGTTTTGGGCTAGCCCTCTCGCCTGCCTGCGGGCGAGGGGTAGAAAAGGGCGCCCTGCTGCCCTAGAGGCGACCTTACCATGACCCTCCCCGATTATCGCGCCACCGTCTTCCTTCCGAAGACCGATTTCCCCATGGTGGCCGGCCTTCATGGGGAACTCGGGCTTCGGCAGGGAGACCGTGCGGCGAAAATCAGGGGGGGTCAAAGTGCTGTGCGGCTAGAGGATGGACCGCCCCGGTGTCACGCACGAAGCTCCCTCCCCCTTGCGGGGAGGGCGACTCGCGAAGCGAGCGGGGTGGGGGTCGCAAGTTTCGAAGCGTGTGAACCCCCACCCCGCTCGGCTGGCGCCGAGTCGCCCTCCCCGCAAGGGGGAGGGAGTTAGGCCAGCGCCGCCCGCGCCGCCTCCGCATCCGCGGCAATCTGCGCCTTCAGCGCGTCGAGCCCATCGAGCTTCATCTCGGGCCGCAGATAGGCGACCAGTTCGACCTCGATGACCTTGCCATACAGGTCGCCATCCCAATCCATCAGCCAGGTTTCGAGCAATTCCACCGGCGGCTCGATCATCGGCCGGATGCCGAGATTGGCGACGCCGTGCACCCGCTTGCCGCCCGGCAGCCGCACCATCACCGCATAAACGCCATAGGCCGGGCGCTGGTAGTCGCCGAGCCGCACATTGGCGGTCGGAAACCCCAGTGTCCGCCCCAATTTGGCGCCATGTTCGACAACGCCGCGCAGGGTGAACGGCCGCGTCAGCAGCGCCGCGGCACCCGCCGGATCGGCCGCGCACAGCAGCGCCCGCACCCGGCTCGACGAGATCGTGCCGCCGCTGTCGGCGACCGGCGCCACCACTTCGGCGGTAAAGCCATGCGTTGCGCCCAGCGCCGCGAGTTCGGACACATCGCCGCTGCGGCCCTTGCCGAAGGTGAAATCGCCCCCCGTCACCACGCCCGTCAGCCCCAGCCGCCGCACCAGCCACTGGTTGACAAAATCCGCCCCCGACAGCGCCGCCAGTTCACGGGTGAACGGGATCATCACCGCCGCATCGATGCCGAACGCCGCCAGCAGATCCATCCGCTGGGTCGGCAGCGTCAGCGCAAACGGCGGCAGCTCGGGCTTGAACAGCCGCGCCGGATGCGGATCGAAACTCGCCACCAGCGCCGGCACGCCGCGGTCGCGCGCCAGCGCCAGCGCCCGGCCGACCACCGCCTGGTGGCCGGCGTGAAAGCCATCAAAATTGCCCAGCGCCGCGACACCGCCGCGAAACCGTTCGGGCAGTATCGCCCCGTTTGTCACTCGTTCCATTGCCTGCGCTTAGCCGCGCCGGCGGCAAGCGCCAAGCGCCATCAGCGCGGGCGCAACCCCGCGGCGATGATGCGCAGCGCATTGCCGCCCATCACCTTGGCGATATCGGCCTCGCTCATCCCGGCGCGCAGCAGCGCATCGGTGATGCCGGCGATATGCGCGGTATCGAGCCCGGTGGTGGTCGCGCCGTCGAAATCCGATCCCAGCCCGACATGGTCGATGCCGGCAACGCGTACCGCATGGACGATCGCCTTTGCCGTTGCGTCGGGGGTCGCGGCACAGACCGCAGCGTCCCAGTAACCGATGCCGATCATGCCGCCATTCGCCGCCAGCGCACGCAGCTCGTCATCGGTCAGGTTGCGGTTGGTGTTGCACGTCGCCTTGACGCCGCCGTGGCTGACGACGACCGGGCGGGTGGCGACCGCCATCACATCGGCAAAGGCCTGGTGGCTGCTGTGCGCGACATCGACGATGATGCCTTTTTTCTCCATCGCCGCGACCGCCTGGCGGCCCAATGGCGTCAGCCCGTATTTCTGCACGCCGTGCATCGACCCGGCGATATCGTGGTCGAAGAAATGCGCCAGCCCCATCATGCGGAACCCGGCCTTGTAGAGCACGTCGATGTTCGACAGTCTGCCCTCCAGATCCTGCGCGCCTTCGGTCGACAGCAGCGCGCCGGTCTCCAGATGCCCGGCGGCGCGCGCCTTGCGCAGCCGGTCGAGATCGGCGGGGGTGCGGATGACGAGCAGCCGGCCCTCGGCGCGATGCGCGGCGGCATTCAGCTTTTGCGCGTGCCACAGCGAGCGTTCGAGCAGACTGTCCCAGGTGCGGATCGGCTGCGCCTGGGCGATCGCCAGCAGGGTGATATTGTCGGTGTCGCCGCTGTTCGAATCGTAATTCTGGCCCTTGGGCGTCTTGGTCACGCTTGAAAACACCTGCAGCGCGACATTGCCGGCCTCCAGCCGCGGCAGGTCGACATGGCCGCGCGAGCCCAGCCGCTCGACCGGCCGCTGCCACATCAGCGTGTCGCTGTGCAGGTCGACGATGGTCAGTTTCTTGTGCAGCGCCGCCGCTTCGGCACCGACCGGCCAGGGACCGCCGACCACCTTGTTCATCGATTTTTCGACGAACATCGGCGCGAGGCCGAAGAACGCCGCCGCTGCGACGACGACCAGCACGAGCAACCCGATCAGGACCTTGCGCATCGCGTTGCTCCCACTGCCTCCCATGTCATGCCGCGTTGGACGCGGGGTCAAGCCCGCGCCGATGGCTCTTCGGTATTAGGCCCTTACGAGCGTCACGAAGGCGAAACCCGGCTGGCCGCCCGCCGACGGGTGCGCCTCGCGCGCCACTTCGCGCCAGCGCGCCTGATCGAACGCCGGCAGCACAGTGTCGCCTGTCGGTTCGGCGTCGACCTCGGTCAGTTCGATCCGCGTCGCCGATGGCAGCGCCTCGGCATAGATTTGCGCGCCGCCGATGACCATGATGCCATCGGCGCGCGCCCGCGGATCGAGCCCGGCGGCCGCCACCGCCTCGGCCAGGTTGGGCACGACGGTGACCCCCGGCGCCGCCCACGCCGCATCGCGGGTCAGCACGATGTTCTGCCGGCCGGGCAGCGGCTTGCCGATCGATTCAAAGGTCTTGCGCCCCATGATCACCGGCTTGCCGACGGTCATCCGCTTGAAGCGCCTGAGATCATCGGGGATGTGCCAGGGCAGCGCGCCATCCCTGCCGATGACGCCGTTTTTCGCCCGCGCCACCACCAGCACCAGGTCGATCATACCGCCACCGGCGCCGCGATATGCGGATGCGGATCATAGCCGGTCAAAACGAAATCATCGGGGCGATAGCCGAACAAGTCACCGGGGCGGCGGACGATATCGAGCTTCGGAAACGGCCGCGGCGCGCGCGCCAGCTGTTCGGTCACCAGATGCTCGTGGTTGCTGTAAAGATGACAATCGGCGCCCATCCAGACAATTTCACCAGCTGTCAGGTCGCATTGCTGCGCCAGCATGCGAAGCAGCACCGCTGCCTCGAAGATGTTGAAAGGAAAACCGAGGCCGAGATCGCACGAACGCTGGTATAAAATGCCGCTTAGACTGCCGTTGTTAACGAAATATTGGTAGGTCATGTGGCACGGAGGCAGCGCCATCTGATCGAGTTCGGCGACGTTCCAGCCGGTGAATATGTGGCGCCGGCTATTGGGGTTCGTTTTCAGGCCATGAACAAGTGCGGCAATCTGGTCGAACCCGTCGGCGTCGCGGGTGAAATGCCCGTCGCCGGCAGCGCTGTAGGTCGGCCAGTGCCGCCATTGCACGCCATAGACCGGCCCCAGGTCGCCCCATTCGGCCGCGAAATCCGCGTCTGCTAATATGCGCGATTCGAACGCATCGCGATCGAGCGCCGCGCCGGTGGCCGCGTTGAACCGCGCCTGCGGCCAATCGGTCCAGATATGCACGCCCTGTTCGACCAGGGTGCGGATGTTGCGGTCGCCCGACAGGAACCAGATCAGTTCCTTGATCGCCGATTTCCAGAAAATCCGCTTGGTGGTCAGCAACGGCACGCTGCCGTCCGACAGGTCGAAGCGCATGGTTTCGCCGAACAGCGCGCGCGTGCCGGTGCCGGTGCGGTCACCGCGATGGGCGCCGGTGGCCCAGACACGGCGCATCAGGTCGAGATACTGGGTTTCGGCGGTCATTACCCCCTATCAGGGATATACCCCGCCGAAATCAACCGTCGCATCATCATCCGGCGCCAAAGACCGGCG
Organism: Sphingomonadales bacterium; assembly: GCA_038326915.1. Classification (GTDB taxonomy): domain Bacteria; phylum Pseudomonadota; class Alphaproteobacteria; order Sphingomonadales; family Sphingomonadaceae; genus Sandarakinorhabdus. The sequence goes on along the minus strand of JBBQKM010000077.1, from coordinate 5,932 downwards.
CTGGAGCGTCACGATGGCCCATCCAATACAGCTCGTCGCCGGATCGCAGCGCAGCGCCTTTGCCGCGACGATCAGCGCCATGCATGCCGATCGCAAGACGGTGTTCATCGACCAGCTGAAATGGAAGCTGCCCGTCGCCAACGACATCCACGAGATCGACGAATATGATCGCGACGACAGCCTCTATCTGATCGCCGGCGACGCGCAGCATGGCGGCCATCTCGGATCGGTGCGGCTGTTGCCCACCACCGCCCCGCACCTGCTCGGCGACAAATTCCCGCAGCTGTGCGCCGATGGCGTGCCGCGCGGCGCCGATATCTGGGAAATCACCCGGCTCGTCACCCGGCCGGGCCTCGCACGCCGCGACGCCGAACGGGTGCGTGAACATCTCGCCGTGGCGATCGTCGAATATGGCCTGGCGCACGGCATCACCCGCTTCACGATGATGACCCATATGGCGTTCCTGCCCGGCGTGCTGGCGACGGGGTGGGATTGCGAACCGCTCGGCCTGCCGCAGGATATCGACGGCGTGGCGACGGCGGCGCTGGCGATCAGCGTCGATGCCGCGACCCTGCAGCGGCTGCGCGACAAATTCGGTTTCGGCGAGGCCCTGATCGGGGCCATGCCATCTGCGATCGGCACTGGTGGCGACAAGGTGTCTTGACCCTGCACCACCGTCACCAACTGCCGAGGGTGCCCCGGGGCACGGCAATACGAGCAAACGGCCCTCCCCGTCTGCCTTCGTGCCGGTTCTCCGGGGCACCCAACCTTCACTAGCGCATGTCCGGCGCCGGGTTGCTGCTGCTCGCCGCCTGGCAGGCGCTGCTGGGCGAATTGCTGCTGGTCACCGCCATCGGCATTGCGCTGTCGAGCCTCGACGACCTGTTCATCGACATCGTCTATTTCGCGCGGCTGGCGTGGCGCCGCGCCTTTGTCTATTCGCGCCATCCCCGCGCCAGTGCCGGATCGCTGCGCCAGCCCGATCCCGCCGCCATCGCGATCATCGTGCCCGCCTGGGACGAATCGGCGGTCATCGGTGCGATGCTGCGCAACCTCACCGCCAGGCTCGATTATCCGCGTTACCGGGTGTTCGTCGGCGTCTATCCCAATGATCCCGCCGGCATGATGGCGGTGGCGCGGGTCAGCGACCACCGGCTGCAGACCGTGGTCTGCGCGGCGCCGGGCCCGACGACCAAGGCCGATTGCCTCAACCACCTCTGGGCCGCGGTGGTGGCGCACGAGGGCCGCACGGGAATCCCGTTCAAGGCGGTGGTGCTTCATGACGCCGAAGATGTCGTCCACCCGCAGGAGCTGTGGGTCTATGATGCGCTGATCCCGCGGCTGGCGATGGTGCAATTGCCGGTGCTGCCGCTGCCCGATCCGGGGTCGCGCTGGATCAGCGGCCATTACCTCGACGAATTCGCCGAAAGCCACGCCAAGGACCTGGTGGTGCGCGAGGCGCTGGGTGCCGCAGTGCCCTCCGCCGGCGTCGCCTGCGCCATCGATCGCCAGTATCTCGGCCGTATCGCCGCCGACGCCGGCGGCAAGCCGTTCGATGCCATGTGCCTGACCGAGGATTATGAGCTCGGCCACCGCATCAAGGCGCTCGGCGGCCGCGGCGCACTGGTGCGGGTGCGCGACGGCGATGATCGCATCATCGTCGCCACCCATGAACATTTCCCCGACAGTTTCAGCGCGGCGCTGCGCCAGAAAAGCCGCTGGCTGACCGGTATCGCGCTGGCGGGGTGGGACCGGATCGGCTGGCCCGGCGGGCTTGCCGATCGCTATATGCTGCTGCGCGACCGCAAGGCGCTGCTGACCGCGCTGCTCGCCATTATCGCCTATGCCGTGGCGCTGCTGGTGCTCGCCGATGCTGCGTTGCGCGCCGCCGTGCCTGCCGCTGCCGCGATGCCGGCGCTGGCCGGGCCGCGGTTGACGGGGTTGCTGTGGGCCAATGCCGCGCTGCTCGGCTGGCGGCTGTTGCTGCGGGCGCTGTTCACCGCCCATGCCTATGGCCCGATCGAGGGGCTGCGGTCGCTGCCGCGCGCACTGGCGAGCAATGTCATCAACGCCGCCGCCGCCTGGACCGCCACCCGCCGCTATTTCGCCACGCTGCGCGGCGCGCCGCCGCTGGGCTGGGACAAGACGGCGCACCGCTATCCCGGCGAAGACCCCGCCTGATGGTGCGATCGGACAGCGTCGGCCGGTCACAGCGGGCGCTGGCCTTCCTTGGCCTGGCGCTGGCGCTGGGGTTTTCGGCGCGGCTGCCGCTGCTGATGGCCAGCGCCGGCGCGACGCTGGCGGCGCTGCGGCCGGTGCCGGGGTTGCAGGGCTCGCCCGGCCTGCCGGCGCCGCCGCTGCTCGCCGCGGCGGTCGCGCCGCCACCACTGCTGGCGACCGCGCGCGCGCCTGTGCCGATCAGCGTGGCGCCGGCACAGCGCCACCCGCCGAACGGCACAAGCCCTCCGGTCATGCTCGCCGCGCTGGCGCCACCCGACACGATGCCGCCGCCGATATCGCCCGCCGCAGCGCCCTATGTGCCGCCGGCGGCGTTCGATATGGCCAGCCAGGCCTATGCGAGGCTTGCTGCCGGTGATCGCCGCGGCGCGGCGCGGTTGTTCGATGCCGCCATCGCCGCCGGCCCCGATCCGCGCGCGGCGCAATGGCAGCGCGACCGCGCGGCGCTGTCACGGCGCTGGTCGGGGGAGGCCTATGCCCTGCTGCGCGACGGTGGCACGGCCGGCCCCGCCGCCTCGCCGGTGCTCGGTGGCGGCCAGTCGGGTGCGGGCCTCGCCTGGACGATCGATCCGCTGGCACGGCGGCCGCTGGCGATCGTTGCCCGCACCAATGCCGCCAGCGACGATCCCGAATCGGCGCAGGCGGCGATCGGCGTGCGCTGGCGGCCCTTGCCCGGCATCAGCATCAGCGCCGAACGCCTGATCGCCATCGGCGCTGTGGCGCGCAACGAGTGGACGCTGCGGCTGGCCGCCGGCGCCGAAGGCAAACAGGGCCCGATCAACTGGAACGGCTATGGCGAGGCCGGCGTGCTCGGCAATGGCGATGTCTTTGCCGGCGGCCAGGCGCGCGCCGTTCTGCCGCTGGCGCGCATTGGCCGGCTGCGGATCGGCGCTGGCCCCGGCGGCTGGGCGAGCATCCAGACCGGCGGCATCACCACGTCGCGCGTTGACATCGGCCCCAGCCTTGTCGCCAGCACGCCGATCGGCAGCTTTGCGGTCGATGTTGCCGCCGACTGGCGCTTCCGCGTCGCCGGCAATGCCGAACCCGGCAGCGGCCCGGCGCTCACCGTCTCAACCCGCTTTTAAATCCGGGATTCGGCGCCTCCTGCCCGTGTGGCAGGAGGCGCCAGCCCTCCCCGGCTAGCTCAGCTATTGTCGTTGGCGACCCGGCGGCGCTCGCCGAGTTTCCTCAGCAGCGCCCGCGTCCGCAGTTGCGACAACAGTTCATTGACCGTCGAAACCCCGCGTTCCGCCATGTCGAGCGCCCGCGCCTCGCCGACATGGCCGGCGGTGCGTTCGAAAAACAGCCGCATTTCCTGGTTGGTCACCCATTCGATGAAATCGATATAGAACCGCGTCTGTTCGCCGACGAACCCCAAATCCTCGGTAAAGCCAATGTCGGCCAGATCCTTGAGCGAGCGCAATATGCCGACATCGCGCGCCGATATGGTCGCGTCGGCATCGACGGTGATCATGCCGGTGGCGGCGTGTTCGGCGATGGCCTTGGCATCGATTCCCACCTGTTCGATGGCGCTGGCCACGCTGACGCGTTCCTGCCCGGGCCCGAGCCGCGCCGCCAGCAGCGCATCGAGCATCGGAAACGCCTCGGGCGCCAGCCAGCGGTCGCCATCCTCGGCCTCGAGCAGGTTGCGGATCACCGCCAGCGGCAAAAAACGCTCCTCCTGCAGCCGCTTGATGGCGCGCAGGCGATTGACATGATCGTCGCTGTAAAAGGCCGAATTGCGGCTGGCGCGCGCCGGCTCGGGCAGCAGGCCTTCGCGGATGTAATAGCGGATAGTTTCCCGCCCGACGCCGCTGGCCTTTTCGAGTTCGCGCATTCGCATCTGGTCGGTCGAAGCCCCTCAGCCCCATCATGGCCGGCACATAACAGAAACTGCGGAGTGTGGCTACGCGGAACGCGGCAATTTCGCAATCGTTCACACGCTTTGCCCCTGCTAGGCTGTTGCCGATGTTCGCTTTTGCTGCCCTGCTCGATGCCCTGCTCTACACCCCGTCGCGCAATGGCAAGTTGCGGCTGATCGGCGACTATCTGCGCAACACCCCCGATCCCGATCGCGGCTGGGCGCTGGCGGCGCTGACCGGTGGCCTCGACCTCAAGGCGGTGCAGCCGAAACTGATCCGCGAGCTGATCACCGCGCGCGTCGATCCGGTGCTGTTCGCGATGAGCCATGATTTCGTCGGCGACATGGCGGAAACCGTGTCGCTGCTCTGGCCCGACGTGCCCGCCCTGCGCGCCGAACCGCCGTCGCTCGACGATATCGTCACCGAATTGTCGGCGTTGACCCGCCCCACCGCCCCGGCGGCGCTGGCGGCCTTGCTTGACCGGCTCGATCCGCAGGGGCGCTATGCGCTGCTCAAGCTGGCGACCGGCAGCTTGCGCATCGGCGTATCGGCGCGGCTCGCCAAGACGGCGCTCGCCGAAGCCTTCGGCATCGATGTCGAAGCTGTCGAGGAGGTCTGGCACGGCCTTGCCCCGCCCTATGCGCCGCTGTTCGCCTGGGCCGCCGATGGTGCCGCGCAACCGACCGCCGGCGACGTGCCGGTGTTTCGCCCGTTCATGCTCGCCCACCCGCTCGAGGCCGAAAGCATCGACCTCGGCGACTATGCCGCCGAATGGAAATGGGATGGCATCCGCATCCAGCTCGTCCATGTCCCATCGCCGGACGGCGACAGCAAGAGCGCCGGCACGCGGCTGTTCAGCCGCACCGGCGACGACATCACCGCCAGCTTCCCCGATGTCGCCGCCGCCTTTGCCACCCACGCCACGCTCGATGGCGAACTGCTGGTCCGCGGACAGGCGCAGATGGGCGAGGCGGCAAGCTTCAACGCGCTGCAGCAGCGGCTCGGCCGCAAGGCACCACCGGCGAAGACGCTTGCCGATTTCCCGGCCTTCGTGCGGCTTTATGATGCCCTGTCGATCGGCGCCGACGATTTGCGCGCGCTGCCCTGGACCGACCGCCGGGCCCGGCTGGAGACGCTGGTGCCGGGGCTCGATCCGGCGCGCTTCGACATTTCGACGCTCGTCGAGGCACCCGATTTCGCCACCCTGCAGGCCTTGCGCGACGGCGCCCGCGACAGCGCCATCGAAGGGCTGATGCTGAAACGCCGCGACAGCCCCTATGTCGCCGGCCGCCGCGTCGGGCTGTGGTACAAATGGAAACGCGCTGCGCTGACCTGCGATTGCGTGCTGATGTACGCGCAGCGCGGCCACGGCAAACGATCGAGCTATTACAGCGACTATACCTTTGGCTGCTGGTCGGCCGACGGTGAACTGCTGCCGGTCGGCAAGGCCTATTCGGGCTTTACCGATACCGAGCTGGCGTTCCTCGACAAATGGGTGCGCAGCCATACAACGGGCAAATTCGGCCCGGTCCGCGAGGTCGAAAAGGCGCTGGTGCTCGAGGTCGCGTTCGATTCGATCCACCTGTCAAAACGCCACAAATCCGGCCTTGCCATGCGTTTCCCGCGCATTAGCCGCATCCGCACCGACAAGCCGGCGCACGAGGCCGACCTGGTGGCGACGCTGCTGGGCATGGCGACTTGAGTGGAAAGCGCCTCCGGCGGTTGGGGCCGCAGGCCCCAAACCCCATTTCGACGACCTAGGCCGCAACACGCCAGCCCAGCGAGTGGTACGAAACAGAATGGGGCCTGGGGCCTGCGGCCCCAGCCGCCGG
>JBBQKM010000076.1:0-10068 GCA_038326915.1 Sphingomonadales bacterium | reverse complement strand
GTCGGCACCTCGATCGGCGACATCACCGCCGGGCTGTTCACCGTCATCGGGATATTGAGCGCGCTCCACGACCGCGCGCGCACTGGCGTGGGGCAGTTCGTCGACGTGGCGATGCTCGACGGCCAGATCGCCATCCTCGAGAACGCCGTGGCGCGCTATGCCGTCAGCGGCGTCGCGCCGGGGCCGCTGGGCGCGCGCCACCCCAGCATCACGCCCTTTGCCGCCTATGCCTGCCAGGGCGGGCATATCGTCATCGCGGCGGGCAATGATGCGCTGTTCGGCGCGCTGGCGGCGGCGCTGCAACTGCCGTCGCTGTTGATCGACGATCGTTTTGCCAGCAATGCGCTGCGCACCGATCACGCCGATGTGCTGGCCGACATATTGGAGGCGCGGCTGGCCGGCGCGCCGCCCGAACACTGGCTGCCGAAACTGGAGGCGGCCGGCGTTCCCTGCGGGCCCTTGCACGATGTCGCGCAGGCGCTGGCGCATCCGCAGGTGCGGGCGCGCAACATGGTCATCGAAACGGCGTTTCCCGATGGCACGCCGCTGCTGGCGGCGGGCAATCCGGTCAAGCTTTCGGGGCATCGCGACCCCGCGGTGCGGCCGGGGGCGCCGGGGCTCGATGCCGACCGGGCGGCGATATTGCGGGAGCTGGGGCTTTGACCGACGCCGATATCGCGCTCGCGCACATCCTCGCCGATGCCGCCGGCGCCGCGATCCGGCCGTGGTTCCGCCGGCCCTTCCTGGTCGAGACCAAGGAGGATTTTTCCCCCGTCACCATCGCCGACCGCGAGGCGGAGGCGGCGATCCGCGCGCTGCTTGCCGAACACCGCCCCGACGATGGTGTCATCGGCGAGGAATATGGCGAGGACCGGGCTGACAATGCGCGCGTCTGGGTGCTCGATCCGATCGATGGCACCCGGGCCTTTGTCGCCGGGCGGCCGCTGTTCGGCACGCTGATCGCGCTGATGGAAGATGGCGTGCCGGTGCTCGGCCTGATCGACCAGTGCATCATCGGCGATCGCTGGATCGGCGGCACCGGGCATCCGACGACGTTGAATGGCCGGCGCGCGCATGTCCGCGGCTGCGACGGGCTGGCGTCGGCACGGCTCGGCACCACCGGGCCGTTCCTGTTCGATGCGGCCGATATCGCGCGGGTCGATGCGCTGCGCGGCGCGGTCGCCGACAGCCTGTATGGCGGCGATTGCCACAATTACGGGCTTGTCGCGTCGGGCCATCTCGACCTTGTCGTCGAATCCTGGCTGAAGATCCACGACTGGGCGGCGCTGGTGCCGGTGGTAACCGGTGCGGGCGGGGTGATGACCGACTGGGCGGGCGCGCCCTTGCGGAAAGGCAGCGATGGCCGGGTCATCGCAGCAGGCGATGCGCGGGTGGCGGCGGCGGCGCAGGCGCTGCTGGCGCGCTGATCAGGCTGAAATGGCGGCCCCGCCAGCCGTCACTGGCGGGGCCTGATGCCGGCAACACTTCCGTGGGCAGAACAGGCTGGCAATACGCAACTGGCCAGCCGTCGGTGTCACGAAATCCCGATAATCGTCAGTTTCAACGGGGACCAGGGTAAGATACGGCGTTGAAAATGGCGATCACCCAGGCTTGGTGTCGCAAGCATGTCTCGAACCTGTAAAACGCACGGCAATCGCTATCGGTTGCCGCTGATTTCACAGCCGTATCAAAATAATCAAAGCTGCGCCAGAGCTTGGCGTCGATTGACCCGAAGGGAGTTGCTGTCGAACTCTCCGCTAATGGTTAACAGAGTATCTAAAATCTGCGCCACGGGCAATACCGTAATTCTACGGCCGCGCTAGCGTTCCAGCACGCCGAACAGCTTGTGCACGAATGCGTCGCGATCCGCCGCCAGCTTTGCTGCCACATCGGGCGCCAGCACCAGATCCTCGACCGAACCGACCTTGGCCTCCAGCGCCGCCAATCGCGCCCGTGTCACCCAGGTTTCGCTGGCGAGTTCGAGCAGCATGCGGACCAGCGCATCGATCGCCGGGTCGTCGAACACCTGCGGTTTGGTCCCGCGCGCCTCGGTCATGCCCAGTTGCCATAGACGAACCACTGCACCCCGTCGGCGAGCCGCCCGGTGTTGCCGCCGATCTGCGCCGGCGCGTTCAGCGCCGCGGCCACCGCCGCCTCGCCATACCAGGCCAGCGACGGCACCACGGCCTGGAAAAAGCCGCTCGCGGCAAAGCCCGCCGCAGCGCATAGCAACGCCGGATCCTGGTCGCGATAGCCCTTGTAAAAGGGTTCATTATTGTACCAGCAGTCCCAGTCGAGATAGAAACCGTCATAGGCCGATAGCTGGTTGTTGGGCGGCAGCTCGTAATGCAGCATCAGCCCGCCGGGCTTCAGCACGCGGCGGATCTCGGCGAACACCTTGTCGATGTCCTTCAGCGGCAGTTCGTGAAGGAACATCGACGAGTAGACGAGATCGAAGCTGGCATCGGGCCATGGCAGCGCCGTCGCATCGGCCTGGACGAAATGCACGTCGACCCCCTGCGCCTGCGCACGGCCATGGGCATAGCGCAGGCACGGCGCGGCGACATCGATGCCGGTGACATGCGCGTCCGGATAGGCGCGTTTCCACGGCAAGGTCTGATGGCCGACCGAACAGCCGAGATCGAGAATCGCGGCGGGGGCAAAGTCGGGATGCGTGCGGCGCAGCCAGAAGGCGCTGCTGGTGCCGATATCGTCGAGATTGTCGCCCATCAGCCCGAACGAAAACACCGACAGGCCGTTTTCATAGGTGGCGCCGGCGGTCAGCCCGTCGCCGCCGGCATAGCTTCCGGGCATATGGTGGACATCGATCGCGGCGACATTGCGCGGCACCGCAAGGCCGGGATCGAGCGTCAGGCGGCCGCTACCCGTTGCCGCCAGCCGCTCCGCGGTTGCCGCGAGGCGCGGTGCATCGCGGTCGACGGCGGCGTTGACGCTCGCCCACACCATCTCCTGCGCGCCGATGCGCAGCGCCGTGTAGAAGCGGAAATAGGGGTCGGGGCGCAGCGCCGCATGGACGGCGCGGCCATCGGCGGGCGGTTCGGGCAGCCGCGGCGCGATCTCGGTTTCGAACCGCGTCTTCAGCGTTGCGGCCATGTGGTTGAGGATATGGCCGCGCAGGCTCGAGGTGAAATCCTGGGCGGCCAGCTCGTCGCGCGTCGGCCGCACGGCCAGGTCATGGGTGACAAGACGGGTCATCGTGATCCTCCTGCCGCCATCATGGTCAAGCCGGCGCGGCGCGCAAGCTGTCCGGACAAATTTTGCAGCGGCGACCGGCGTTAATGCCCCGGCAACACAAGCTGCCGAAATCTTAAGTATTGCCATGTCATTTCAAGGGTATGGCGGTGATTGTAACGCTTGCGACATTGACTCGGCGCCCCCGCAAACCTAGTCTGCAAAGAAAACGAGTCGCGCCAATCATTCTTCGTTCCGGGGAGAGTTGTCGTGACCGATCAAGAATTTCTCACCAACACCTTGAATATCTATGCCGCCGCGCGCGAAAGCGACGATGGCCAGCGCTGTGCCGTGTCGATGTCGCCCGATGCCCGCGAAAAGTTCAATGTCGCGCTGAAGGCCGCCCAGGAAAGCATGGGCAACAACGAAGGCTTTTCGTTCCGCGCCGCCGAGCCGCGGGCGCTCGGCCTCAACGACGGCGTCATCATCCCGCCGGAGGAATTTCCGCTCGGCACGTCGCCCAGTGTCATCCAGTCGGCGGCCGCCGACCGCGCGCCCTTGCACGGCACCTTGCGCGTCATCGTCATCCTCGCCGATTTCAGCGACAAGCCGATGACCGCGACGCCGGCGCATTTCCGCGACCTGTTCTTCAAGCTTGGCGGGCCGAAAAAGAGCGTCCGCGACTATTTCCGCGAGGTCACCCACGGCCTTGTCGATATCCAGGGCGAAGTCGCCGGGCCGTTCCGCCTGCCCAAGAAACTGAGCGAATATGCGCATGGCGCTTCGGGGCTGGGGACGACCGCGCCGAATGCCCAGACGATGGCCAAGGATGCGTTGACGCTGGCCAACCCGACGGTCAATTTCACCCCCTATGACAATGATGGCAATGGCTTTGTCGATGCCTATATCGTCATCCACGCCGGCACGGGGGCCGAAACCAACAGCAATCCCGGCGATATCTGGTCGCACAAATGGGTGCTGCCCGGCGGCGCCCAGACGGTCGATGCCACCAAGGTGTTCGCCTATCTGACCGTTCCCGAAGACTGCAAGATCGGCGTCTGCGCGCACGAGATCGGCCATCTGCTGTTCGGCTTTCCCGACCTGTATGACACCGACAACAGCTCGGAAGGCATCGGCAACTGGTGCCTGATGGCGAGCGGCAGCTGGGGCGGTGGCGGCGATGCACCGACACATCCGAGCGCCTGGTGCAAGGCCAACCAGGGCTGGGTAAGCGTCGACAATCGCACCACCAACGGGGTGGTCTCGATCCCCGATGTGAAGACCAGCAACACCGTCTACCGGCTGTGGAAGGATGGCGCGCCGGGCAAGGAATATTTCCTTGTCGAAAACCGCCAGAAAACCGGCGCCTTCGACATCTCGATCCCGGCATCCGGCCTGCTGATCTGGCATATCGATGAAAACCAGCCCAACAACCGCGACGAGAATCATTATTGGGTCGCGCTGATGCAGGCCGATGGCAAGCGCGACCTCGAACTGAACCACAATCGCGGCGATGGCGGCGATTGCTGGCCGGGCACGGCGAACGCCACCAGCTTCAACGCCAGCTCGACGCCCAATTCCAAATCCTATGCCGGCGCCACGACCTGTGTGGCGGTTACCGGCATTTCGCCGTCGGCCGCGACGATGACCGCAACGCTGCAGGTCAAATGCGGCAAGGCGACGATAAAGGAACTGAAGAAGGATTTCACCAAGGACAAGGAAATCAGCAAGGAGCTGCGCAAGGAGCTGAAGGACAAGGAACTGAAGGAATTCAAGGAAAAGGAAGGCAAGGAGATCAAGGAGAAGGACACCAAGGAATTCAAGGAATTCAAGGAAGGCAAGGAAGGCAAGGAATTCAAGGAGATCGAAAAGAGCCTGATTGCCGAGAAGCGCATTCCCGACAAGGGCCTTGTCGAGAACAAGCTGTCGGACAACAAGTTCAGCGACAAGCTGGCGGACGGGCGCCCCGGCGGCGGCGGTCTTGGCGGTGGGCTTGGTGGCGGCCTTGGTGGGCAAGGTGTCGTCAACGACCTGCTGGCGCGGATTGCCGCGCTTGAGGCAGCAGTCGGCGGTGGTGGCGGCGATGGTGGTGGCGGGGGCCAGCAGGGCGGGCCGTTCATCGGCAACGAACTGCGCCCCGATCTGAGTCAGGGCGCGCTGTCGGCCGAGGATGACGGCCTCAACAGCGCGATGGCGGAAGGCTCGGGCCAGGCCAAGCGGCTGTACGACAGCGGGCCGGGCTGAGAGCGAGGACGTAGGGGGAGGGGCGATGCGGGCGCTCATTCTCGGCCACGCCCTCGACCCGACCGCCAACGCCGCCGCCGCCGCGCTCCACCAGCGCGGCGGCTGGCAGGTCATCCGCCACGATATCGCCGGGCTCGCCGGGGCGCGCTGGCACCAGCGGCTGGCCGCCGATGGTGTGATCACGACGCGCATCGAAACCGCTGATGGCGATATCGGCGCCTGCGACGTCGTGCTCAACCGGCTGGGGTCCGCGCAGGCGCTGGCCTTTCCGGGCTGGTCGCCGGTCGACCGTGCCTATGGCCAGGCCGAATGGCTGGCGCTGCTGCTGTCGTGGCTGATCGCGCTGGGCGGCCGGGTCATTGGCGCGCCGGCGGGCAGCGAATTGTGCGGCCCGGCGAACCGGCCGTGGCTGTGGATGGCGGCGGCGGCGCGTGCCGGGCTGGTGGTGCATCCGGGCGGCGCGACGACCAGCATTCGGCAGTTTCCGCCGCCGCGCGGCAGCGCCGAACGCCCCGAATTGCTCGCCGCCGCCGCATCGGCCGGGCCCGGCGATCGCGCCACGGGCCATGCCGCCGCGGTGGTGGCGCAGTGCGAGCTGCTGCTCGTCGGTGACGCGGTGTTCGGCGGCGTCGATCCCGGCCCGGCGGTGCGCGCCGCCGCGCTGGCGCTCGCCGCGGCGCAGCGCACGCCGCTGCTGGCGCTGACGCTGGCGCAAGCCGTCGATGATCCGCAATGGCGCTTTGTCGCTGCCGATGCAGCGCCGGTGGTTGCCGAAGGCGCGCCGCTCGCCGCGCTGGCGGACCTGCTGCAGGCGCGCGCCGCATGATCCTGTTCGCCGGCATCCCGTCCGAATCGCCGATCGCGCTGGCGATTGCCGCGGCGGAACAGCTGGGCCTGCCGCATGTCGTGCTCAACCAGCGCCACGCTGCGCATTGCCAGCTGCGGCTCGACTGGGGCGATGCTGGCCTGTCGGGGGCGATCACCATCGGCGGTTCGCCGATCGACCTTGGGTCCATCACCGGCATCTATGCGCGGATGAACGATGTCGGCGTGCTGCCCGAACATCGCGCCCGCGGCCGTGCCCCGCCTGACGCCGCGGCGCTGCACCGGGCGCAGGCGCTGTGCGGGCTGTTCGACGATCTGCTCGAGGTGTTTCCGGGGTGTGTCGTCAACCGGCCGTCGGCGATGGGCAGCAACATGTCGAAACCCGGCCAGGCGCAGGCGATCACTGCGCATGGGCTGAAAACGCCGTCGACATTGATCACCAACGACTCTGAGGCCGTGCGCGCGTTCCAGGCCGAACACGGCCGCATCATCTACAAATCGATCTCGGCGGTGCGTTCGATCGTGCACGAATGGCAGCCGGGCACCGATCTGGCGGCCGTGGCGCGGCTGCCGACGCAGTTCCAGGCGATGGTGCCTGGGGTGAATATCCGCACCCATGTCGTCGGCGATGCGGTGTTCGCCAGCGCCATCGCATCGGACGCTATCGATTATCGCTATGGCGAACGGCAAGGCCATGAAACGCAGATGCAGGCGACCGAACTGCCGCCGGAAATCGCCGAACGCTGCATTGCACTGACGCGGGCGCTCGGGCTGGTGATGTCGGGCATCGACCTGAAGCGCACCCCCGATGGCGAATTCTATTGCTTTGAGGTCAACCCTTCACCGGCGTATAGTTATTTCGAGGAAATGGCCGGCCAGCCGATATCATCGACGCTGGCCCGATTGCTGGCAGGCGTCACATGATGGAACCCGCTATGGTCAATATCGTCGAGAACCATGCCGAAATCACCGGCACTTTGGTCGGTGTCGCGCCGGCGCCCGACCTGCCCGATTTCGTGCTGCTGACGATCAAGGTCGATGGCGCGCATGATGTGGAGGGTTCGCCCAACATGTTCGGTCACGACATCGGCAGCACGATCACCGTCCATGCGAAGAAGGACAGCGCCGCGGCAACGGCGGAGAGCACCGCCGTCCGGCTGCGGGTGCGCAAGGTCGGGCCGGGGCGGAGTTTCGCGGATTAGGGGGCGGATTCCGAAACCGTCACCCCGGCGAAGGCCGGGGCCCATAAACCACCATTGTCGACGCAGTATGTGCGCTTTTCCCAAAATCCCGGCGCGCTGGGTTCACGCTCACCCGAGCGCCGAAGATTGTGGTTTATGGGCCCCGGCCTTCGCCGGGGTGACTGCGGAAATCGCGGCCTATTTCCGCGTCAGCCTGGTCCAATAGCCGATGAAACTCCACAGATCGGCGGTTTCCTCGATCTGTTTTGATGTCGGCTTGCCGCTGCCGTGCCCGGCACGCGTCTCGATGCGGATCAGGTGGGGCTTGTCGCCGATCCGTGCCGCCTGCAGCGCCGCCGCATATTTGAAGCTGTGGCCCGGAACGACGCGGTCATCGGTATCGGCGGTGGTGGCGAGGATGGCCGGATAGGCCTTGCCGCTGCGGATGTTGTGATAGGGCGAATAGCCATGGAGGTTGCGGAACTGCACCGGGTCTTCGGGCTCGCCATAATCGTCGGTCCACGTCCGCCCTTCGGTGAACAGCGGGAAGCGCAGCATGTCCATGACGCCGACGGCGGGCAGCGCCGCGGCGAACAGGTCGGGCCGCTGGTTGACGACGGCGCCGACCAGCAAGCCACCGTTGGAGCCGCCCTGGATGGCAAGGCCGCCGGCCGGCGTCAGGCCTGACTTGATCAGATATTCGCCGCCGGCGATGAAATCATCAAAGACATTCTGCTTGTTCAGCCGGCGCCCGGCGTCGTGCCACTTGGCGCCATATTCGCCGCCGCCGCGCAGGGTGACCTCGGCATAGATGCCGCCCATTTCCATCCACGCCAGCGCATCAACCTGGAACGCCGGCAGCACGTTGATGTTGAAGCCGCCATAGCCGTACATCAGCGTCGGCGCCGGGGTCTTCAGGCCTTTTTTGTGGGCGACGAACATCGGCACTTTGGTGCCATCCTTCGACGTGAAGAAGCGCTGCTCGACGACGAAATCCGCCGGGTCGAACGCCACCTTGGGGGCGCTGAACACCGTACTGCGGTTGGTCGCCGCGTCATATTTGTACAGCGTCGTCGGCGCATTGTAACTGGTGAAGCTGTAATAGCTGGTCGTCGTGCCGGGCACGGCGTCGAAGCCGGCGGCGGTGCCGAGGCCGGGCAGGGCGATCTCCCCATCCGCCTTGCCCGCCAGCGTGTAGCGCCGCACCACCGAGCGCGCATCCTGCAGCGTGGTGACAACCAGCCGGTCGCCGATGATGCTGCCGCCGGTAATGGTTGCCTGGCCTTCGGGCACCACTGCGCGCGGGCTGCCGCCGGCCCCGGTAACTCCGACGTCGAACGCCACGACGCTATAGCGCGGCGCGCCGGCGTTGGTGACGAAATAGAGCGTCGTGCCGCTGGCCCCGACGAACCGCCAGTCGAACTTGCGATCCGGCACCAGTGCGACCAGCTTCGCCGCCAGATCGGCGAGGTTCTGGACGCGGATTTCGTACGAATCGTCGCTGCCCGTGCTCGATCGGATGACCAGCCAGTGTCCGTCCGCACTCGTCTCGGCTTCGTTGTAATAGCCGCGGTTGGCCGGCGACGAGGTGTAGACCCGCACATCCGCCGACTGCGGCGTGCCGATGCGGTGGAAATGGACTTCATGGTCATAGACCGCCGACACGAAATCCTTGCCCTTGGGCGTCGCCGGGTGGCGGCTGTAGAAAAAGCCGCTGTTGTCGCCCTTCCAGGCGATTCTCGAGAATTTCACCCAGTCGAGATCGTCATCGAGGACCTTGCCCGTTGCGACATCGATCACCTTGATCGTGCGCCAGTCGCTGCCGCCGTCCTGGATGGCATAGGCGACCAGGCGACCGTCTTCGGACGGGCTCCATTCGGCGAGCGCAGTGGCGCCGTCCTTGGCCCATGTATTGGGGTCGATCAGCGGGCGCGGTGGCGCATCGCCATCCTGCACCATCAGCACCGACTGGTTCTGCAGCCCGGTATTCTTGCGGAAAAACACCCGGCCCCCGCGCGCCTCGGGCAGCGTCACGCGCTCGTAATCGAACAATTGCGTCAGCCGCGCCCGGATGGCGTCGCGCCCCGGCAGCGTCGCCAGATAGGCCTGGGTCACCTTGTTCTGCGCCGCCACCCAGTCGGCCACCGGCTTTTCGGTGCGGACATCGCCTTCCAGCCAGCGATAGGGATCGTTGACCGTCGTTCCGAAAAACACATCCGACTGCGGCACCGTGGCGGTCGGCGGATAGGCGATCGGAGCAGCGGTAGACATGGTGGAAATGGCCATCATCAGGGAAAGGGCAAGCCGGCGCATCAGCGGGTCAGCCCCGTCCAATAGCCGGCAAAGGCCCAGGCGTCGGCGGTTTCGGCGATCTGCTTGTCGGTCGGCTTGCCGCTGCCATGGCCGGCGCGCGTTTCGATGGTGATCAGGTGCGGCTTGTCGCCCATCCTGGCCGCCTGCAGCGCCGCCGTGTACTTGAAGCTGTGGCCCGGGACGACCCGGTCGTCGGTGTCGGCGGTGCTGACGAGGATCGGCGGATAGGCCACGCCGTCGCGGATATTGTGGTACGGCGAATAGGACAGCTGCACCTTGAAATCCGCAGCCTTGCCCGGGTCGCCATAATCAT
>JBBQKM010000075.1:0-10171 GCA_038326915.1 Sphingomonadales bacterium | reverse complement strand
GCTGCTGGCCGGCCCCGGCCAAATGGTTTCGGTCAGCCGGCTGGGGGCTGAGCCGATGGAGACGCCCATCGCCGGCCGGGCGCGCGGGCTGGTGCGCAACCGCGGCCGTGTCACCGATATCGTCGCGCTGCAGCCCGACCTGGTGCTGACCAGCGCCGGCGATGCCAGCGCGGCGACGGCGGCGCGGCGGCTGGGCTTTGCCGTCGTCAATCTCGTGCAACCGCGCAGTCTTGCCGATGTCAGCGCCAACATCCGGCAGATGGCGCGCGCGCTCGACCGGGTTGCCGCCGGCGAAGTGCTGATCGCGCGGATGCTCGCCGATCTCGGCCCGGTGCCGCACGGTCTGCAGACGGCGCTGATGATCGGCGGCGGCGGCCAGACCATCGCCGCCGATGGGCTGTCGGCGCAATGGCTGCGCCACGCCGGCTTACAGCAGCAGCCGGTCGCCCGCGGCCAGGTCAACCTCGACCAGTTGCTTGCCAAACCACCGCAAGTGCTTGTGGTCTCGCGCTATTATCCCGGCCAGATGTCGGCGCACCAGGATTGGCTGGCGCACCCGGCGATCGCCGCCCTGCCCCCTAGCGTCCGCCGCATCGAAACCGATGGCCGGGTGTGGACCTGCGGCGGGCCGCTGGTGGCCGCCGAGGTCGCACGGCTGCGCGCGCTGGTGCGGCGATGACTCGGCTGTCGGCGGCGCTCGCCTTGCTGCTGCTGCCTTTGGTGCTGGCGTCGCTGGCCTGGGATCCGGCGATGCTGCGCGCTGTCTGGCTGCGCGATCCGGCGCTGGCGCGGACGATCTTGATCGAACTGCGGCTGCCGCGCACGGCGCTGGCGGTGCTGATCGGTGCGGCGCTGGGGCTGGGCGGCGCGGCGATGCAGGGGCTGTTGCGCAATCCGCTCGCCTCGCCCGATGTGCTCGGGCCATCGACCGGGGCGTCGTTGGGCGCGGTGTTTGCCGGCTATTTCCTCGGCGGTGGCGTGCTGGCGGTGGCGGTGGGCGGCATGGCCGGCGCGTTGCTGGCGCTGGCGCTGCTGCTGGCACTGGCTGGCCCGGCAGCGGGCACGGCGACGCTGGTGCTCGCCGGCGTGGCGATTTCGGCATTGGCAGGGGCGTTGGTCAACCTGGCGCTCAGCCTCGCGCCGTCGCCCTATGCGCTTTACGATGTGATGTTCTGGCTGCTGGGGTCGCTCGCCGATCGCAGCCTGCCGCAACTGGCGATTGCCGCGCCGATCATCATCGTGGCGGGCGCCATGCTGCTGCGCCAGGCGCCAGCGCTCGATCGCCTCGCGCTCGGCGAGGATGTCGCCGCAACGCTGGGCGTCGATGTGGCGCGGCTGCGCTGGAGGGTGGTGGTCGCCACCGGCGTCATGGTCGGCGCCGGGGTCGCGGTGGCGGGCAGCATCGGCTTCATCGGCCTTGTCGTGCCGCACCTTGTTCGCCCGCTGGTCGGCAATCGGCCCGGCGCGACACTGCTGCCGGCGGCGCTGGCGGGGGCCGCGCTGCTCGTCGCGGCCGACATGGCGGTGCGCGTGCCTGTGAATGGGCAGGAACTGAAGCTCGGCGTGCTGACCGCGCTGCTCGGCGCACCATTCTTCCTCTGGCTGGTGGTCAAAAGCCGATGAGCCTGGTCGCCACCGCCATCGCCCGGCCGCCGATGCTGGCGGCGACAAGCGTGACCCTGCGCCCCGGCGAACTGACCGGGCTGATCGGGCCGAATGGCGCCGGCAAGACGACACTGTTGCGCGCGCTTGCCGGGCTGGGCGCCGGGCTGGGTGCTGGGCAGGGCGCCGTGACGATCGACGGCGTCGCAGTGTCGGCGCTGGCCCCCGCAACCCGCGCCGCGCGGCTGGCCTGGCTGCCCGCCGATCGCGACATCGCCTGGCCGATGCAGGCGCGTGACGTGGTGGCGCTGGGGCTGGTAAGGGCGGCAAATGATAGCGCCGTCGCCGATGCGCTCGCCCGCGCCGATGCGAGCGCCTTTGCCGATCGCCGCGTCGATACGCTGTCGACGGGGGAGCGTGCCCGGGTCCTGCTGGCGCGGGCGCTGGTCAACCGGCCGGCGGTGCTGCTGCTCGACGAACCGACCGCCAACCTCGATCCCGGCCATCGCCTGCACGTGATGGACCTGCTCCGCGCCGAGGCGAATGCCGGCACCATCGTGCTGGTTTCGCTGCATGATCTCGATCTCGCCACCGGCCGTTGTGACCGGTTGCTGCTGCTCGCTGATGGCGCGCTGGTTGCCGATGGCGCGCCCGATGCCGTTCTCACGCCGGCGCGACTGGCCGAAATCTTCGGCGTCGCGCGCGGCCCGGCTGGCTGGGTGACCGCTGCCGCGCCATAGCAATGGGTTGAGGAGCGCCGACCAACCGGCCTATAGCCTGTGCCATGCCCAGCATCGGAACCCCCCTCCCCCCCGGCCCGGACGCCAAGGCCAACGCCGCGGCGATGGCGGCATTGGTCGCCGATCTGCGCGCGAAAATCGCCACCATCGCCAAGGGCGGCCCCGAAGCGTCGCGCGACCGCCATGTCGCGCGGGGCAAGTTGCTGCCGCGCCAGCGTGTCGAGGCGCTGCTCGATCCCGGCACCGCATTCCTCGAGATCGGGCAATTGGCGGCACACGAGGTATATGGCGAGGATGTGCCCGCCGCCGGCATGATCGCCGGGGTCGGCCAGGTCGCCGGCAAGCTGTGCGTGATCGTCGCCAACGATGCGACGGTGAAGGGCGGCAGCTATTACCCGCTGACCGTCAAGAAGCACCTCCGCGCCCAGGAAATCGCCGCGCAGAACGGTCTGCCGTGCGTCTATCTCGTCGATTCGGGCGGCGCCAACCTGCCGCGGCAGGACGAGGTGTTTCCCGATCGCGACCATTTCGGGCGGATTTTCTTCAACCAGGCCAATATGTCGGCGCTGGGCATCAGCCAGATTGCCGTGGTGATGGGCAGTTGCACCGCCGGCGGCGCCTATGTGCCGGCGATGGCCGACGAATCGATCATCGTCCGCGACCAGGGCACGATCTTCCTCGGCGGCCCGCCGCTGGTAAAGGCGGCAACCGGCGAGGAAGTGACGGCGGAGGAGCTCGGCGGCGGCGATGTCCACACCCGGCTGTCGGGGGTTGCCGACCATCTTGCCGACGATGACGAGGATGCGTTGCGCATCGCGCGCAGCATCATTGCCACCCTGCCCGCCGCCGCCGCGGTGGCGCCGCAGCCGGCGCGGCCGCCGCTGTTCGATGCTGCCGACCTGCACAGCCTGGCGCCGCTCGACACCCGCCACCCGGTCGATGTCCATGAAGTCATTGCGCGCATCGTCGATGGCTCCGACCTGCACGAATTCAAGCCGCGTTTCGGCGAGACATTGGTCACCGGCTTCGCCCATATCGAGGGCTATCCGGTCGCCATTCTCGCCAACAACGGCATTCTATTTTCGGAATCCGCGCAAAAGGGCGCGCATTTCATCGAACTGGCCTGTCAGCGGCGCATTCCGCTGTTGTTCCTGCAGAATATATCGGGCTTCATGGTCGGCAAGCGCTTCGAACAGGAAGGCATCGCCAAGCACGGCGCCAAGCTGGTGACGGCGGTGGCCTGCGCGGCGGTGCCCAAGATCACCGTGGTCACCGGCGGCAGCTTCGGCGCCGGCAATTACGGGATGTGTGGCCGCGCCTATTCGCCCCGCTTCCTGTGGATGTGGCCCAATGCGCGGATTTCGGTGATGGGCGGCGAACAGGCCGCGAGCGTGCTGGCGACGGTGAAGACCGGCGGTTTCAGGAGCAAGGCCGAGGAAGAAGCCTTCAAGAAACCGATCCGCGAGCAATATGACCGCGAGGGCCACCCGTACCATGCCAGCGCGCGGCTGTGGGACGATGGCGTCATCGATCCCGCCGACACGCGCGCGGTGGTGGCGCTGTCGCTGGCCGCGAGCTTGCAGCAGCCGGTGGCGGAAACGCGCTTCGGAACGTTCCGGATGTAGGCTGTGGCGGCGGCGCCATCGGGCCCGCCGCGCAAGTCTTGTTCCGCCCCCGGCCGGATGATGGTAAACATGCGCCATCCGAAGCGCGATGCGAGGGGCCTGCGATGGCGACCGCTGCTTTACCGACAGAATTGGCGAGCCGGATCGACCGGTTGAGCGGCACGCCGCGCGCCGGGCTGATCGATCGCTGGATCTATGTCTTCACGGCGGCATTCCTCGTCGTCATTGTCCTTGCCGGCTTCATTCCGGATTCGGTCGACAAGATGGCTGCGGTCGCGGCGGGCAAGCGACCAGCGTTCCCGTTCGTGCTGCATCTGCACGCTGTGCTGATGGGATCGTTCCTGGCGCTGCTGCTGGCGCAGACCTCGCTTGCGGCGATGGGCAGCATCGGCTGGCATCAACGCCTTGGGCTGGCCTCGGCGATCATCGTGCCGGCGCTCGTCGTCGCCGGCTTTATCCTTGCCCCGGTGATCTATCAGGAAACCGCGCAGGCGCTGCAGACCGCGCCGGCCGATGCCCGCGGAAAGATACTGTCAACGCTCGCCCGCAAGGAGAACATCCTCCTCAACCAGATCAGGATGGGGGTGCTGTTCCCGCTGTACATCGTGATCGGCGCCATGGCGCGACGGTCGGACAGCGGCCTTCACAAGCGCATGATGATCCTGGCGACCGCGACCGTACTGGGCCCGGCGATCGTGCGCATCACCTGGCTGCCGACGACGTTCCCGGTGTCGCCGCTGGGCACCGAAATGTATATTCTCATCGCCCTTGCGCCGATGTTTGCCTGGGACGTACTGCGCAACGGCTATGTCCATCGCGCCTATCTGATCTGGCTGGGCATCACCCTGCCCTGTGTGGCGCTGACGTATGCGCTGTGGAACACGCCCTGGTGGCACGCGACGGCGCGCGGGCTGCTGACGTAACGCCGCTGCGCTATTCGCAGACCACCCGCGGTTCCAGCCCCAGCGCGCCGCCGACAAGTTTCAGGCGCCGCGTCACGGCATCGCCGAGCAGCGCGCTGTGGCGCGCATCGAGCCGCAGCACCGCCGCATCGCCGTCGCGGACGAGCGTGCTCGCCATCAGCGCCGCCGCGGTGCCGCCCGACAGCCGCTGGCCGAGGCGCAGCGCCAGCCCCCAGGCGCGGGCACGGGCGAGCAATTGCGGCGACGCGAGGCGCGCCAGCAGCGCCAGGATTGGCGCGTTGCCGCTGCCGCCAAAACAGAAATGCAGCGCCTGTGCGAGCGCGGCGCGTTCGGCCGCGGTCACCGCCACCCAATTGCCGTGCAGCGCGGCATCGACGCCGCGCTCGGCGCGGAAATCCGGGTGCGCCCGCCACGCGATGTCGCTGAGCAGGCAGACCGCCAGCCGCAAGCGCCGTTCCGCCGGCGATTCGCCTTCGAACAGCCCGGCCATCCAGGCAAACAACAGGTCGCCATGTTCGGGGAAGCGCCCCTGGCGCACGCCTTCGCTGCGCGCCGCCTCGACCAGCGGGTCCTGCGCCTGCACATCGGCCGGCAATTGCCCGAACAACAGCCCTTCGCGCAGGCCAAAGCCCGAGGCGATCACCGACGACGAACCGAGCTTTTTCACCGTCGCTGCCAGCAGCATCGCGGCGCCCGGCAACGATTGCAGCCGCGATGTCGAGATATTGGGCACTTCGCGCAGTGTCGCCAGGTCGACCTGGGTCAGGCTGCGGACCAGCGACGCCGGCGCCTCGCGGGGCATTTCATATTGGTGGACGATCGGCAGCGGGTGGCCGGTCTGGTGGATATGCACCTGCGCCAGCGCCCGCCACGACCCGCCGACCATATAGAATGGCAGGCCCTTGCCGGCGGCCGCCCAGCCGACCTTGTCGAGCGATTTCTTGATGAACGGCGCCAGCGCGCGCCGATCGCGCTTGCGCACCGCGTCGAGCCGCAGCGAGCCGATCGGCAGCGATATCCGGTCGTGTGCCTCGCCGCCGGCGACGCGGATCAACTCGAGGCTGCCGCCGCCAAGATCGCCGACAACGCCATCGGCATCAGGAATGCCGGCGATCACGCCCAGCGCAGCGCCGCGGGCTTCGGCCTCACCCGAGATCGTTTCGATCACCAACCCGCATTCGCGTTCGACGCGCGCGATGAAATCATCGGCATTGTCGGCCTCGCGCACCGCCGCGGTCGCCACCGTGCGCAAGGTCGTCACGCCCATCGCCCGTGCCAGCGCGGCAAAGCGCACCAGCGCCGTAACCGCCGTGTCCATCGACCCGCGTCCCAGCCGACCGTTGGCAGCAAGGCCGCGGCCCAGCCCGGCCATGACCTTTTCATTGAACAGGGTCGCCGGAATCCGCGTCAGCCCCTGATAAACGACCAGACGCACCGAATTCGATCCGATATCGATGATGCCGATCAGGCCCGTCGCTGCGGGCGCCGGGTCGACCGCCTCAAGTTGCAAGATGCTCGCCACGCCGTCTCCGGACCCTGAATGCCGCTGCTATGCCCGAAGCCGGCGCGCCCGCAAAGCGCCGATCATGAACTAGTCGTCAGGAAACGCCCGCGGCATCCGCAGCGTCGCTGGCGGCATCGCTGGTGATGTTCCGGTCGTCACCGCGATCATCCTCGTCGTCGAGCACCAGCCGCGGCACCTTGCCGGCGCTTTTCAACGATGCCCCGCGCCCCGACAGCGACGGGTTGGTCATGAAATAACGGTGCAGGTTGAAAGCCGAATCATGGCCGCGCAGGCGGCGATAGCTGCCGTCGCTGCGCAGCTGCCAGCTTTGTTCGGTATCCTTCAAATTCGCCACCATGACCTGATCGAGCACCTGGGCGTGAACGGTGGGATTTTCGATCGGCACCAGCACCTCGACACGGCGATCGAGGTTGCGCGGCATCCAGTCGGCGCTGGAAATATACAGCTTGGCCTGCGGGCTGGGCAGTTCGGCGCCGTTGCCGAAGGCAAAGATGCGGCTGTGTTCGAGAAACCGCCCAACGACCGAGCGGACATGGATGTTTTCGGAAAGGCCCGGCACGCCGGGGCGCAGGCAGCAGATGCCGCGGATGATCAGGTCGATCTGCACGCCGGCGCTGCTCGCCTCGTACAATTTGTCGATGATGCCGGTGTCGACGAGGCTGTTGAGCTTGACCCAGATTTCCGCCGGGCGCCCGGCCTCGGCATTGGCGATTTCCGCATCGATCAGGCCATAGATCATGTCGCGCATGGTCAGCGGCGCCATGCCGATCTTTTCAAGCCGCGTCGGCTGCACATAGCCGGTGATATAGTTGAGCACCTGCGCCGCATCGCGCGCCAGCACCGGATCGGGGGTGAAAAACGACAGGTCGGTATAGATGCGCGCCGTCACCGGGTGATAATTGCCGGTGCCGAAATGCACATAGGTGCGGATGTCCTTGCCTTCGCGGCGCACGACCATCGACAGCTTGGCGTGGGTTTTCCATTCGACAAAGCCATAGACGACCTGGACGCCGGCACGTTCGAGCGCGGCCGCCCAGACGAGATTCTGCTCCTCGTCGAACCGCGCCTTCAGTTCGACGACGGCGGTGACCGATTTGCCCGCCTCGGCAGCGTCGATCAGCGTGCGGACGATCGGGCTGTTCTTGCCGGCGCGATACAGCGTCTGCTTGATGGCGATGACATCGGGGTCGGCTGCGGCCTGCTTGAGGAAGGCCAGCACGACCTCGAAGCTTTCGTAAGGATGGTGGACGACCAGATCCTTGGCGCGGATCGCGGCAAAGCAATCGCCGCCATGTTCGCGGATGCGTTCGGGAAAGCGTGGGCTATAGGGTTCGAACTTCAGATCAGGCCGGTCTTCATCGACCAACAGTGCGAGGTCGGCGACACCGAGCACACCGGTGACAACGGTCGTATCGCGCTCGCCGACGCCAAGCGCCGCCTGGACGAGGCTGTGCAGCCCCGGCGGCGTCATCGCCTCGATCTTCAACCGGATGACTTCGCCACGGCGGCGGCGCTTCAATGCGGTCTGGTAGAAGCGGACAAGATCCTCGGCCTCTTCCTCGACCTCGATATCGCTGTCGCGGATGACGCGAAAGGCGCCATCGCCGATCAGGTCGTAGCCGGGGAACAGCTGGTCGAAAAAGGCGCGGATGGTGTTTTCCAGGCTGATGAAGCGGATCGCCGCCCCCGGCAGCCGGATGAAACGCGGCAGCATCGCCGGCAGCATCAGCAGCGCGCGCAGCAATTCGTCATCGGACTGGCGGCGCAGCTCGAGAATCAGCGAAAAGCCCTTGTTGGGGATGAACGGGAACGGATGCGCTGGATCGATCGCCTGGGGGTAAGCACCGGAAAGATCTGGTCGAGGAAATGCCGCTGCAGCCAGTCACGCTCCGGCGCGGTCAGCCGGTCGGCGGTGATGACATGGAAATCGGCGCGCGCCAGTTCCTTGACGAGGTTACCCCAGACGCGCTGCTGCGCTTCCATCAGGCCGTCGGCGCGGATGGCGATGGCGGCGAGCTGCTGCGCCGGAGTCATCCCCTCCGGGCTGAGTGTCTCGATCCCGGCGCGCACCTGGCCGCGCAGCCCGGCGACCCGCACCATGTAGAATTCATCGAGATTGTTGCCTGAAATCGACAGGAAGCGCAGCCGTTCGAGCAGCGGATGCGCCGGGTTGGTCGCTTCTTCAAGGACGCGATCGTTGAACGCCAGCCACGAGATCTCGCGGTTGAAATAGCGTTCGGCGTCGGGAATTGTCGCGAGCCGCTGCGATTTGGGAACACTGGCCATTCCGGCACTCTAGCCGATGCGATGCGACAGGTCGATGACAGGCGGGACCAGCCGCCCTGTCAATTCAAAGTGCCAGCCGCAACTGCCCTTCCAGTACTTCGCGCGCCAGCGGCACGGTGATGTCACGGCGCTCCGCCAGCGCCAGCGCATCGAGCCGCGCCACGGCCGCAGCAGCAGCGCCGAAACTGCGTTCGATGCGGGTGCCGAGGTAGGCGATGACTTCGGGTGCCACGCGCAGCCCGCGGTCGGCGAAATGCTTTTCGATGACTGCCGCCATCAGCGCATCATCGGGATCATCGAGCCGCACCAGCGGCGTGGCGGCGAGCCGTGAAGCAAGGTCGGGCAAGCAATGCGCCCAGAATTTCGGCGCACGCTGCGCCGTCAGCAACAGTGGCGCCGCACGTGTCGCGGCATTCCAGGCGTGGAACAGCGGCTCACCATCGGCGATCCGGTCGGCATCGTCGATGACCCGGCCCTGGTGCCCGGCGGCAAACAGCGCCGCGAGGTGCGATTTGCCCGATTGCGGCGGGCCGACCAGCACGGTGCGCGGGCCGGGCCAGCGCGCCGGATCGGCGAGCCATTCGACCGCGGCGCGATTGCTGTCCGAAACATGGAAGACCCCGGCCCCGAGGCGCGGCGCATAGGCCAGCGGCAGCGGCGGCTGCTCGTCCTCGGGTTGCGGCTCCAGCGGCGCGGCGATCATCCGCCAAAGTTCGGCAGCAGGTCGACGGGGCGTTTTTCACCCGGTTTTTCAGGTGGTTTTGCGGGCGGGCGGCCCTCCACCGGCGGCGGCGTTTCGGGCTTGCTGCGCCGTGCCGGCTCGGCGGGCGGCGGCGTCACGGCCGGCGATGGCGGCGTGGCAGGTGCCGTCGGGAGGGGCGCCGGCGCGGGTGCCACCGGCGGCGGCAGCGGCGCATCGCCGTCGCGGCGCTTGCGCACGACATTTTCGCCATTTTCGACCGTCAGCCGCAGCCCCTTGCCATCGAGCGCGTAAGCGAGGCCGTCGCGGGCACCGGCATAGCCGATCAGCACGCGCGAGGTGCCACCGAGCGACAGGCTGGTGATGGTGACACCGGTCACGCCGGGAACGCTGCGCAATTGTGCCTCCAGCGCCGCCACCGCCGCTGCATCGGGGGTGGCTGCTGCCACCTCGACATTGGTGGCGGCAGCGCCGGCGGCATCGTCCTGGCTGCTTTCCAGCGCAATGCCGATCGCCGGCGCATCGGCGATGATCGGTGTCAGGTCGGCGGTCAGGTCGGCCTCGCTGCGCAGCCGACCGTCGCGCAGTGCGGTCGCAAAGATATCGTCGATCTGGCGCACGGCGTTGTCGAGCATCGCGTCGAGCCCATCATCGGTTGCCACCGCCAGCTCGAACCGGCCAAGCTCGGTGGCATCGGGGCCGTGGCGCGCGATGAACAGCGCACGGATCGGGCCGCCCGGATAGGCGCGAACCAGCCGCGCCTCGGCGCT
>JBBQKM010000074.1:0-10174 GCA_038326915.1 Sphingomonadales bacterium | reverse complement strand
GCGGGGTCTTTGACATTGAACGGATCGGTGTCGGCGACGCCTTCGATGCGGCGGAAACGCGCATTGCCGACACCGGCGCCGGCGAGCGCGCGGCGGGTGGCGTCGGCACGCAGCGTCGACAGTGTCCAGTTGTTGGCATTGCCCCGGGCGTAGGCGATGGCATCGGTGTGGCCGCGCACCGTCAGCCGGTTCGGTGTGTCGCGCAGCGCGCCGGCGACGGTGCGGACCAGCGCCAGCGCCTCGGGCGTGAAGACGCTGGTGCCGATGCCGAACATCGAAAAATCGGCGCGCTCGACGATATCGATGCGCAGGCCGTCGCGCACCCGGACCAGCCGGATCTGACCCTTCAGCCCCTTCAGCGTCGGATCGCCGGCCAGCCGCGCCTGGATGATGCGCTCGACCATGCGAAAGCGTGCCTCGTCGGCGGCGCGGCGGTTGCCGGGGTGGGTCTTGCTGTCCTGCGACGGCGTATCCTTTTCGGTGACGCCGCCACCGCCGCCGCCGGTGACGGCCAGCGCGCGCGGGCCGGTCAGCGTCGGGTGCGGCGCCTGGCCTTCATCGGCCTGCAGCGACCGCCCGCCCATGACGCCATTGGAACCACCGCTGTTCTTCATCTGGATGATCGTCGGGGTGAAATAATCGGCGATGCCGCGGCGCTGGTCCTCGTTGGTGGCGCCGATGATCCACAGCAGCATGAAGAACGCCATCATCGCGGTGACGAAATCGGCATAGGCGATTTTCCAGGCGCCACCATGGTGCGCCGCGTGGTGTTTGGCCTTGCGGTTGCGATAGACGATTTCGGGCTCGATATGGAGGTCGGGCTTCACTTGGCGGCTCGCAGGCCATCGAAGACCTCGCTGAACGACGGCTGGTTGTCGGGGCCGATGGCGGTGCGCGCCGCCTCGATGACCAACGGCTGCGGCTGGCCGCGCAGGCTGGCGACGATGACGCGGCGGACAACGAGGTAGATCTCGCTGTCGGCGTCGATGACCGCCTTCAACCGCGCCGCGCACGGCCCGACGATGCCATAGGACAGCAGCACGCCGAGGAACGTGCCGACCAGCGCCGATCCGATCATGGCGCCCAGCACCGCCGGCGGCTTGTCGATCGACGCCATGGTCTTGATGACGCCGAGAACGGCGGCGACGATGCCGAGCGCCGGCAGTGCATCGGACATGGTGGTCAGCCGTTCGACCGGGCGCATCGCGGCGGTGTGGTGGGTGTCGATGGCGGTATCGATGACATCCTCGACCGCCTGCGCCGGCAGATTCCCGGTTGAAACCACCAGCAGCCGGATCGAATCGGTGAGCAGGTGGAGGAACACCGGATCCTTCAAGAACTGCGGATATTCGGCAAAGATGCTCGACGATTTCGGGTCCTCGATATGCGGCTCGACCGCCACCGCGCCATCGTTGCGGAACATCTTCATCAGCCGCGCGGTCAGGAAGATCGCGGCGCTGTAATCGGCCTTTTTATAGCGCGGGCCCTTGACGATCGCGGCGAAGCCGCCGCCCATCGCCTTGATTCCCTTCAGGTCGGTCGCGACCAAGGTGGCGCCGGCGGCGGCCCCGCCGATGATCAGCATTTCGTGCGGCAGGGCGTGGAGCACGACCCCCAGATTGCCCCCGGTCAACGCAAAGCCACCGAATACCATCACCAGCAGCACGACAAGACCGAGTACCGAGATCATGGAAGATGTCTGCTCCCCTGGCCGCGGCCGGCAGTGCTGCTGTCACACAGGGGTTACGGCGGGGGACGACAGGGGCTTAGCGCAGCAGGTCCCACAGGCTGAGGTTGCTGGTCTTGACGAACGCGCCCTGCGTTGCCTCGATCACGGTGATCAGCCGCTGTATGCGCGCGATCGCTTCGGCCATGTCGAGGTCCTCGAGCTTCGACAGATCGGCCCTGGTGGCGAGGCTGGTGCGCGCCAGCCGTTCGGTTTCGCCATCGAGCCGCGCCAACCGTGCGCCGGCGCTGGCGCGGGCGTCGGCGAGGCGGCCGACATGGGCATCGATCTGGCCGAGCGTCGCCGCCAACGCCGTTTCGCGGATCGCCGCATCGGGCTCATTGAGCGCTGCGGCAAAGCTGGCAAAGGTGGCGAACAGGTCGTCATCACCGGTCGCCGCATCGTTGCGGCCGAACGCATCGGGGCCTTCGATGCCGGTCGCCAGCCGGGCGCCGCCGACGACCAATATAGGGGCGGTGCCGGCGCCGGCCCAGGCCATCACGCCAGCGGCATCGGGGGCATAGGCCGGGGCGTTGGCCGCGGCGCCGCCGAACAGGCGCTCGCCATCGCTGCCGCGGCTGTCGGCAAGGCCGGCGAATTGCCGGGCAAGTTCGCCGACTTCGGTGGCGATGGTGGCGCGATCGGCCGGCGCCAGCGTGCCGTTGTTGCCGAACAGCGCCAGCTCGCGGGCGCGCTGGACAAGACCGGTGATGCTTTCCAGCGCGACATCGGTGGCGGTGAGGCGGCGGCTGGCGGCGTCGATGCCTCGCGCCGTTGCTTCGCCGGCGATATCGGCGCGACGCAGGGTGGCGGCGCGGGTGAAGGCGACCGGGTCGTCGGCGGGGGTGTTGACGCGCTTCGTCGTGGTGATCTGTGCCTGGACGGCGTCGACCTGCGCTGACAGGTCGGTCATGCGCTGGACGGCAGCGCCGTGATGGGCGCGGGTGTTGATCTGCGTCATTGAGCGATGCCCAACAGCGTGTCGAACAGATCGCGCGCCGCGGCGATGACCTGGGCGTTGGCGCGATAGGCGGTCTGCAGCCGGGTCAGCTCGGCGGCTTCGCGGTCGAGATCGACCCCCGAAATGGCATCGGCGGCGAGCGCGGTGTCGGATTTGACCGCCAGCGCCGTCG
Organism: Sphingomonadales bacterium; assembly: GCA_038326915.1. Lineage (GTDB taxonomy): Bacteria > Pseudomonadota > Alphaproteobacteria > Sphingomonadales > Sphingomonadaceae > Sandarakinorhabdus. The sequence goes on along the minus strand of JBBQKM010000074.1, from coordinate 7,315 downwards.
CCTTCAGCCGGTCGGTTTCGGCGAGGCCCGATCCGATGCGCGCGATGCTGGCGTCGAGGCTGGCCTCGATACTGCCGCCGGGGCCGATGGCAGCGCGAACATCGCCGAATTTCAGGATGTTGCCATTGTCGCTGCTGCCGGCGCCGGTGGCGAGAATGCGGAAACTGTCGCCGGCAACGGGCGTGCCGGTGAAAGTGATGCCAAAGCCGGCGCCGATTATGCGGCTGCCGTCGATGGCGGCGGTCAGCAACAGCGTGCCGGTGGCGATGTCGGTGATTTCGGCGTCACCGGCGGCATTGACGGTGACGCGGTAGGGCGCCTGGGCTGCAAAGCCGGCTGCGGCGGGATCGGTGTCGAGCCGGATGGCGCCATCGCCGGCATTGCCGGCATCGGCGTCGCTGATGAAGCGGTCGGCGACTGCCAGCCGTTCGGGGCCGATTGGTCGCAACGACAGCCCGATGGCGCCGCCGGCCGGATCGAGGAACCAGCCATCGCCGTCGCGCGCGCCGGCACCGGGGCGCACGGTGACGCCGTCGAGCGTGATGGCGCCCGGCCCGGTGATGCTGGCGCTGCCGTCGGCGCGTGCCAGCGTCCAGCCCGCCGCGTCCTTGAGCAGGCGATAACCGCCCGCTGCCAGCGCCGCGCCATCGGCGATCGTTACGTCGATGCCGGCGCTGCCGGCGTTGGCCAGCCCCGGCCGCACGCTCAGGCCCTCGGTATTGAACAGCGGCGTGCCGGGATCGCCGAGCGCATCGCTGCCAGCGACGGCCTGGGCGTTGAGGGCCGCGGCAAAGCGGCCGGCCAGCGCGTCGATCTCGGCGCGCGCCGCGGTCACCTGGCGGGCCGCCTCGAGCAGCCCGGTCAGCGTGCCGCTGGCGGGCAGGCGGACGATTTCGGCGCGGTGGGTCGGATCGAGCACCAGTTCGGCACCGCTCGGGCCATCCTGCACTGCGATGCGCACCGCGCTGCCCTTGTCGGGCACCAGCACCGGCGCGCCGCCGCCGCCGCCCAGCCGCACGGTTGCGGTGCCGCGATCGCTGATCGTCACGTCGATGCGGATACGGTCGGCGAGTTGGGCGAGCAGCTTGTCACGCGTATCAAGCAGGCCGTTGGCGGCATTGCCGCCGGCCTGGGTGCGGCGCAGTTCATCGTTAACGCCGGCAAGCGCCGCGGTGATCGCGTTGACCTCGCCGGTGGTGGTGTCGGCCGCGGCCGCGATGTCGCGCGACAGCGCCAGCAGCCCGGCGCCGAGGCCCGAAAAGCTGCTTGCGGCCTGGCCGGCGCGATCGAGGAATATGGCGCGCGCTGCGGTCGAGGTCGGCGCTGATGCAAGGTCGCTGGCGGCATCGAAGAAACCACCGATCCGGCCATCGAGATCGCTGCTTGTGACCAGCGATTGCAGCCGCAGCTGCCAGTCGGCGCGCGCCTCGAATCGCGCGGCGTCGCCGGCGGCATTGCGCGCGGCGTTGAGGCGCAACGCATCGGTGGCGCGGCCGATGGGGCCCGACAGCACCCCGGCGCCGCCGCTGCGGTCGCGGCTGAGCGGCGTGCCGGCGCCGGCGGGGCCGGTGGCCAGTTTCACGGTGCGGCGCACATAGCCTTCGGTATCGGCGTTGGCGACATTGTCGCCGGTGACCGACAGCGCCGCCTGATAGGCGCGGACGCCGGCGGCGCCGATGCTGAGCAGGTCGCTCATTTTGGTGCCGCCGCCAGCAGCCGGGCAATGCCGATTGGCGCGGCACGGGCAATGGCTTCGGCGCGGCTGTGGTCGACCATGTCGCGGATGTTGTCGCCGGTATCGCCGAGCCCGTCGTCGCCGAGTTTGGCCGCGCGGGCGGAGCGCAGCAGCGTTTCGGCGATCATGGTTTCGAACTTCACCGCCACATCGGCGGTGTCGCTGCGCGGCTGCGGCCGGCCGGGCCAATCGAGCCGCCGGGGCGGCGCCAGCGCCAGCGCGCGTGGGGGCGGCGACAGCTCCATCAGATCACCACCAGTTCGGCGCGCAGCGCGCCGGCGGCCTTCAGCGCCTCCAGAATGGCAACGAGATCGCCCGGCGCCGCGCCCAGCGCATTCACCGCATCGACGATATCGCCCAACTTGGCCCCCGGCGCGAACAGCGCCATGCGGCCGGGGGCTTCGCCGGCCTCGACGCTCGACTGGGTGGTGACGATGGTGCGGCCACCCGACAAGGCGCCGGGCTGGCTGGCTTGGCTGTTTTCGGTGACACGCACGGTCAGATTGCCATGGGCGATGGCGGCGGGCAGGATACGGACTTCGCCACCGATGACGACGGTGCCGGTGCGCGCGTTGACGATCACCCGCGCCGGCGGCGCGGCGAGCGCGATCTCGAGGCTTTCGATCCGCGCCGCCAGCGCAATGCGCGCGGCGGTGTCGATGGGGGCGCGGATGCTGATCGTCGCGGCGTCGATGGCATTGGCGGGGTTGCCGGTCGCGGAAATCGCGTCGGCGATGGCGCGCGCGGCGCTGAAATCCTGGGTATCGAGATCGAGCGTCAGGGCATCGCTGCCGGCGAACGGCGACGGCACCGCGCGTTCGACGCTGGCGCCACCCGGCACCCGCCCCGACGATGGCGTGCCAACGACGATCTTGGAGCCGTCGCGCCCTTCGGCACCAAAACCGCCGACCGCGAGATTGCCCTGCGCCAGCGCATAGACCTCGCCATCGGCGCCCTGCATCGGCGCCATCAACAAGGTGCCGCCGCGCAGCGACTTGGCCTTGCCGAGTGCAGAGACGGTGACATCGAGGCGCTGGCCGGGTTTGGCAAAAGGCGGCAATTCGGCGGTGATCATCACCGCGGCGGCGTTCTTCAGCCCCGGGTTGACGCCGGGTGGTAGCATGACCCCCAATCGCGCCGCCGCCGATTTCAGCGACTGGACGGTGTATTCGAGATTGTCGTCACCAGTACCCGACAGGCCGACGACGATGCCATAGCCGGTCAGCGCGTTGGCGCGGACGCCGGCGAAATGCGCGATATCCTTGATGCGCTCGGCGTGCGCCGGCATCGCGAGGATCAGCGCCAGCACGCCGATCAGGAAGACATCGATATGCTTCATAGCGGCGACACCTTGGCAAAGAAGCGCGCCAGCCAGCCCTGGCGGCTCTGGTCCGCAATCTGCCCGGTGCCCGAATAGCGGATGCGGGCATCGGCGACGCGGGTCGAAGCGACGCTGTTGTCGGGGCCCAGATCGTCCATGCGGACGAGCCCGGTCAGCTGCACCTGTTCCTCGCCGCGGTTGAGCGTCAGGCGCTTTTCCCCGGCGATGGCGAGCACGCCGCCGGGCAGCACGCGCGCGACGGTGACGGTGATGTCGCCCGACAGCTGGTTGTCCTGCGCCGCGGTGCCGCTGCCCTTGAAGCTTTGCGTCGAACCGCCTGACGTCAGCCCCGCCGGGACATAGCTGAACGGCGGCGCATCGGGCAGGGTGAGTTTCGTATTGCCGTCGCGGCTCGAATCCGCCGTCGCCGACTTGCGCGCCTGGGTGCGTTCGACGAGGCGAATGGTGAGCAGATCGCCGACGCGGCGGGCGCGGCGGTCGCTGGCGAGGCCGGCAAAGGTCGCGGCATTGTACAGGCTGCCGGTCTGCGGGGTCGGCGGCGGTGCGGGCAGCGGCGCCAGCGTCGCGGCGACGCCCGGCGCGCGGCCAAAGCCTTCCTCGGCGCACGACGTCAGCGCCAGCATGACAAGGCCGATGGCGACGATCAGCGCCGGGCCCTGGATGGCGACCACGCGGCGCGGCCGCTGCAGCGCGCTGCGGCGCAGGTTGCGGACGTCGAACGGATCGCTGCGGCTGCGGCGGCGGCGCTTGGGCAGGGCGGCCTCAGACATTCTGGGTCACATATTTGGCCATCTCGTCGGCGGCGTTGATGACCTTGGCGTTGACTTCGTACGCCCGCTGCGTCTCGATCATGTCGACAAGCTCCTGCACCGTCGAGACGTTGGAGCCTTCGAGCGATCCCTGGCGCAGGCTGCCGGCACCGTCGACGCCGGCGGTGCCCGTCTGCGGCGTGCCGCTGGCGGCCGTTTCGGCGTAAAGATTGTCGCCCTTGGGCTCGAGTCCTGCGGGGTTGAGGAAGCGCGTCACCTGCAACTGGCCGGCCTCGACCGGGGTCGTCTGGCCCTGGATGGTGGCGGAGACCGTGCCATCCGGCGCGATGGTTATCGCCTGCGCGCCTTCGGGGATGGTGACCCCTTGCGCCAGCCGCAGCCCGGCAGAGGTGACCATTTCGCCGTTCGCCGACAGCTTGAACGATCCGTCGCGGGTATAGGCGGCGGTCCCATCGGGCATCGTCACCGCGAAAAAGCCGGCGCCTTCGATGGCGATGTCGAGCGCGCTGTCGGTCTGCTGCAACGGCCCCTGGGTGTGGATGCGTTCGGTGCCGTTGACGCGGACGCCGGTGCCGGTGCCGAGTCCGGTCGCATATTGGGTATCGGCGCCCGATGGCGCGCCGGCCTGGCGCGGATCCTGGTACATCAGCGTCACGAACGCCGCGCGATCGCGCTTGAACCCCGTCGTGTTGACGTTGGCGAGGTTGTTCGAAATCGTTCGCATGCGCTGGTCGAGCGCATCGAGGCCGGAACGGGCGATCTGCAGGGCAGAGGTCATCGGGTCAGCTCCTTATTGGCCATCGAGGCTCATCAGCCGGGCGGTGCGTTCGTCGATATCCTTGGCGAGGCCGAGCAGCCGGGCATTGACCTCGAAACCGCGCGACTGTTCGACGAGTTCGGCGAGGGCGCCGGCGGCAGCCACGTTCGAATTTTCGAGCGTGCCGGTGGTCAGCGTCGCGGTGCGGTCGACCGGCAGCGGTGTTTTCGTGGTGAACTGGCCGTCGCTGCCCTTGTCGAGGTCCTTCAGCCCGGCACCCGCGACGAGCTTGAGCTTGCCGAGCGCTGTAACTGCGTCGCCGATGCGCACCGACAGGCCGCCATCGGGGGCGATGTCGAGGCTGGCGCCGGCCGGCACAGTGACCGGAGTGCCATTGGCGTTGAGCACCGCCTTGCCGTCGCCGGTCTGCAGCACGCCGCCGACGCTGATGCTGAGATCGCCGCGGCGCGTATAGGCTTCGCTGGGCTGGCCGGCGATGACCGGGCCCTGCAACGCTAGCCAGGCGTCGCCCGCCAGCGCGATGTCGAGCGGGCGGCCGGTGACGTCGATCCGTCCCGGGTCGGCGGGGGTGGAGACGCTGGGGGCGCCAGCCTGGGCGCGGCTGGTGGCAGCTTCGCTGCGCAGATAGCGGCCTTCGGCGGCGATCAGCTCGCGGCGGAATCCCGGCGTGCCGGCGTTGGCGAGGTTGTTCGCCGTCACCTGTTGCGCGCGGGACCGCGCGTCGAGGCCGGTCAGTGCGGTATAGACGAGCCGGTCCATGATCTTACTGGCGCAGGTTGATGATGGTCTGCAGCAGCGTCGTGTCGGTCTCCATCGCCTTGGCATTGGCCTGGAAATTTCGCTGTGCGGCAATCAGGCTGACCAGTTCGATGGTCAGATCGACGTTGGAGCGTTCGAGGCTGCCGGACAATATACTGCCGATGCCGTTGCGGCCGGCCTCGCCGGTCAGCGCGATGCCGCTGTCGGGGGTGACGACATAGCTGGCGTCGCCGACCTGTTTCAGCCCCTGCGGATTGGAAAACAGCGCCACCGCGACCTTGCCGAGCGTCTGGATCTCGCCATTGGTGAAGCTGGCGCGCAGGGTGCCGCCGCTATCGACGGTGATGCTTTCGAGCTGGCCGGTCGGGAAGCCATCCTGGTCGATGGTGGCGCGGCTGAACCCGCCCGATTGCTGGGTGGTGGTGATGCCGTGATCGACGGCAACCGCCATCTGCTGGCCGCCGCTGCCGGGGTTGAAGGCATCGAAGGCGATGGGGCCGACCGGGCTGGTCAGCGCGCCGGCGGTATCGAACACCATCGGGATGCCGGGGGCGCCGGCGACGGTCAGCTCGGTGCCGTTGACGAGGACATGGGCGACCCATTTGTGAGTCGGATCGAGCACCGACGGTACCGCGGTTTTCACATAATAGATGTTTGCCGCCAGCGGGTTCCCGAGCGAATCATAGATCGTGGTCGAAGTCGAATTGTTGAAGGTCGCCGGGTCTTCGGCGTTGAAGACATAGGGGTTGAGCGCGGTGTAGATCGGCTTGTTGGCGATGATCTGGGCGTCGGCGGGCAGGTTGACCGCCAGCCGTATATTGCTCGTCGCCTGCGGCACCCCCGATGTCAGCGGCAACCGCGCCGACACCGTGGAGGCAAGGTCGGTGGTCAGGATGCTGCCATCGGTGGTCGTCGGGAACAGTTGCAGGCGGCGGCCGCTGCCATCGACGACATAGCGCTCCTGGTTGACTGCAAAGCCGCCGTTGCGAGTAAAGCTCACCTCGTTGCTGCCGGCGCCGCCCTTGACGGCGAAAAAGCCCTGGCCGGAAATGGCGAGATCGAGCGAGGAATCGGTGCTTTCGATCGGCCCCTGGCTGAACTGCTGGGCAACGGCGCGCACCGCGGTGCCCGATCCGATGGCGCGCGACGGCGTCTGCAGCGGCGAATTGGAGATGATGTCGCCGAAACTGACGCGGCTGCGCTTGAACCCGTTGGTGCCGACGTTGGCGATGTTGTTGGCGAGCGTCGAAAGCTCGGTCTGCGCGCCCGAAAGTCCGGTGATCGAGGTGTAGAAGGCCATGGCGCTATTCCTTTGCGGAGGCTGTGGAGGCGGCGATCAGCAGGTCGAGCTTGGCGGCGATGGCGCTGAGCGTCGTGTTGCTTTGCGCGATGCCGTTGACGGTCGAAAATTGCGCCATCTGGGCGACATATTCGCTGTTATCGACCGGCTTCGTCGGGTCCTGGTTCTTCAGCTGCGCGCTCATCAGCGCGAGGAAATCGGACTGGTCGAGCGTCGTCTTGTGCGCCTTCACCGCCGCCGGCTGGGCGGTGGGCAGGCTGGACGGGATGCCGGAGACCGCCATCGTCAGCGGCCCAGCTTGAGCGTGTCGAGCATCAGCGCCTTGGCGGTGCCGAGCACTTCGACATTATTGGCATATTGGCGGGCGGTTTCGACCATTTCGACAAGCTCCTGGTTGGGATCGACGGCGGCGGCCCAGACATTGCCAGCGGCGTCGGCGAGCGGGTGGTTGGGATCGTGGCGGCGTTCGGGGGTGCCGGTGCGTTCGATCGACGCGACATCGACGGTTGCGGATTTGCCGGCATAGACGGTGGCGAACACCGGTTTCAGCGCGCGATAGGCGCCAGCCTCGCTGCCGGCGATGGCGCCGGCGTTGGCGAGGTTCGACGCGATGCTGTTCAGCCGCACCAGT
>JBBQKM010000073.1:0-10182 GCA_038326915.1 Sphingomonadales bacterium | reverse complement strand
CGATCCTGCTGTGGTGTCTCGGCAGGCTATGACCGACGCGCCCCCCCGCGAAGGCCTGGCGCCGATCCGCGACCGTATTCTCAGCTTTGCCGTGCCGGCGCGCGACGTGCGCGGGCGGGTAATCCGGCTCGACGCCTCGATCACCGCGATCCTTGCCGCGCACGATTATCCGCCGGCGCTGGCGCAGTTGCTCGGCGAGGCGCTGGTCGTCACCGCCATGCTCGGCGCGACCTTGCGCGAAAATGGCGGCGGGCTGACCCTGCAGGCACAGTCCGCCGGGCCGGTGACGCTGCTCGTCTGCGATTACAACGCCGGGCAGTTGCGCGGGTATTTGCGCGGCGACCCCGAAACCCCGGCGGGCGACTTGGCAGCCATGTTCGGCGCCGGCCATCTTGCCATCACGCTCGACCAGACCGACGCCAGTGAGCGCTACCAGGGCATCGTGCCGCTGGAGGGCGCCAGCATCGCCGACGCGATCGAGCAGTATTTCCGGTCATCCGAACAGCTGCCGACGCTGATCCGCACCGCTGTCGGCGGCAACACCGTCACCGGCTACAGCGCCGGTGGGCTGTTGCTGCAGTATCTGCCGCGCGGCGAGGAAGGCCGCGCACGCCTGTTCGCCGAGGATGACGGCGCCCCCGAGCCTGCCGATTGGCAGCATATGCGGACGCTGGCAGCAACGGTGACCGCCGACGAGCTGAACAGCCCCGATTTGTCCGAAGAAGCGCTGCTGTGGCGACTGTTTCACGAGGAGGAAGTGCGGCTGACCCCTGGCCCCACGCCGACGCGCGGCTGCCGCTGTTCGCCGGCGCATATCAAGGATGTCATCGAACGCTTCCCCGAGACCGAACGCGCCGCCATGCGCGGGCCGGATGGGATGATCGGCGTCGACTGCCAGTTCTGCGCGCGGGTCTGGCGGATCGCGGCATGAAACGTGCGGTCGTGCTGCTGTCGGGCGGGCTCGATTCGACGACGGTGGCCGCAATGGCCAAGGCCGAGGGCTATCGCCTGCTGGCGCTGACCATCGATTACAACCAGCGCCACCGCATCGAATTGCAGCACGCGGCGCGCGTTGCCGCGGCGCTGGGGGTGGAGCGCCACATCACTCTGCCGCTCGACCTGCGCGGCTTTGGCGGTTCGGCGCTGACCGCCGATATCGATGTGCCAAAAACCGGCGTCGAACCCGGCATTCCGGTGACCTATGTGCCGGCGCGCAACACGATTTTCCTGTCGGTGGCGCTCGGCTGGGCCGAGGCGGCGGGGGCGCACGACCTGTTCATCGGCGTCAATGCGCTCGATTATTCGGGCTACCCCGATTGCCGGCCCGAATTCATCGCGGCGTTTGAAACCATGGCCAATGCCGCCACCAGGGCCGGGGTGGAGGGCACGAAATTCCGCGTCCACACGCCGCTCGCCGCGATGACCAAGGCCGATATCGTCCGCGCTGCCGCCGCCGTGGAGGCGCCACTGGCGCTGACGTGGAGCTGCTATGACCCGACTCCGGCGGGGCGGCCCTGCGGGGAATGCGACAGCTGCCGGCTGCGCGCCAAGGGCTTTGCCGAAGCGGGCGTGGCCGACCCGGCGCTATGAGCTACGCCGTTAAGGAACTATTCCTCACCCTGCAGGGCGAAGGCGGCCAGACCGGGCGGCGCGCGGTGTTCCTGCGCTTTGCCGGCTGCAATCTGTGGACGGGGCGCGAGCAGGACCGGGCGACGGCGGTCTGCACCTTCTGCGACACCGATTTCGTCGGCACCGATGGCCCCGGCGGCGGCAAGTTCGCCGATGCCGAAAGCCTCGCCGCCGCCGCCAGCGCCATGTGGGGCAGCCCGCGCGCGCACCGCCTGGTCGTCTGCACCGGCGGCGAGCCGTTGTTGCAACTCGATGCGCCGCTGATCGCCGCGCTCCACGCCCGCGGCTTTGAAATCGCCATCGAAAGCAATGGTACGCAGGACGCGCCCGACGGCATCGACTGGATCTGCGTCAGCCCCAAGGCGGCGGCGCCCTTGCGGCTGACGTGCGGCCAAGAGTTGAAACTCGTCTATCCGCAGCCGCTGGCGATGCCCGATCGCTTCGAACTGCTCGAATTCGATCACTTTTTCCTGCAGCCGATGGACGGGCCCGACCGCGAAGCCAATACCCAGGCCGCCATCGCCTATTGCCTCGATCATCCGCAATGGCGGCTGAGCCTGCAGACCCACAAGGTGACCGGGCTGCCCTAGCCGCGGCCGCGATAGGTCGGCACGCCCTGGTCGGGCAGCCACAGCCCGGCCGGCACCGGCCCCGATTGCCAGAACACGTCGATCGGGATGCCGCCGCGCGGATACCAATAGCCGCCGATGCGCAGCCATTTCGGTGCCATTTCGGCGACCAGCCGCTGGCCGATGCCAACCGTCACATCCTCGTGAAAGCCGGCATGGTTGCGGAAACTGCCCAGATACAGCTTCAGCGCCTTTGATTCGACGATCCGGTCGCCGGGCACATAGTCGATGACGATATGGGCGAAATCGGGCTGGCCGGTGACCGGGCACAGCGAGGTGAATTCGGGCGCGGTGAAACGCACCAGATAATCGCTGCCCGGCCGCGGGTTGGGCGGATAATCGAGCACGGCCAGTTCGGGCGAAGCGGGCAGCATCGAGGCCTGGCCGAGGTGCAATGTGTCGGTCATGTGAATTTCTGGTCCCTCAACGGTGGGTTTGCGGGATGACATGGCGTCTTGACCCCACTATGTCACGCGCAACGAGAAAATCCGGGAGTGAACGATGAATCCGCTGGTGACAACCGAATGGCTCGCCGCCGAACTCGGCAAGAGCGACATTCGCGTCATCGATGCGACGCTGTTCCTGGCCCAGCACGGCCGCAACGCCCGCACCGAATTCGAAGCCGCGCATATTCCCGGCGCCGTGTTCTTCGATATCGAGGAAGTGTCGGACACCAGCAACCCCCTGCCCCATATGCTGCCGCCGCCCGAAAAATTCGCCAGCCGCATGCAGGCGCTGGGACTGGGCGATGGCAGCCGCATCATCGTCTATGACAATTCGCCGCTGCGTTCGGCGGCGCGCGTCTGGTGGATGCTGACGCTGTTCGGCGCGCACGAAGTCGCGATTCTGGATGGCGGCTTTGCCAAATGGCAATCGGAAGGCCGCGCCGTCGAAAGCGGCAAGCCGATCGTTCGCCACCGCCATTTCACCGTCTGGGCCGACAAGAGCCTCGTTCGCGACCAGAAGCAGATGACCGACAATCTGCGATCGAAGACCGAACAGGTCGTCGACGCCCGCTCCGCCGGCCGCTTTGCCGGCACCGAGCCGGAACCACGGGCATCGCTGCGCGGCGGGCATATCCCCGGCTCCAAAAGCCTGCCCTATGACCAGCTGTTCAACGACGACGGCACCTATAAGGACAAGGACGCCATCAAGGCGGCGTTCGATGCGGCCGGCATCGACCTCGCAAAGCCGCTGGTTGCCACCTGTGGCTCGGGCGTCACCTCCGCCGTGCTGGCCTTTGCCGCGGTGCTGCTCGGCAATACCAAGACCGCGATCTATGATGGCAGCTGGTCCGAATGGGGCGCCAGCGCCACCAACCCGGTGGTGACGGGCGTATAACGGTCGGCTAAGGCTCGTGCGATGACGAGCCGCCGTCCCCCTCCCGCCGACCTGTCAGGCCAGGCCACCGCCACGCAATTGGTCCATGCCGGGCGTGGGCCGGGCTATACCGACGGCATCGTCAATCCGCCGGTGTGGCGCGCCTCGACGATCCTGTTCGACAGCTGCGCCGATCTGGAGGCCGCCAACCGCGACCCCGATGCCCAGCTTTATTACGGCCGCCGCGGTACGCCGACGCAATGGGCGCTCGAAGATGCGCTGACCGCGCTCGAGCCCGGTGCCGCCGGGACCAAGCTGTTCCCGTCGGGCGTCGCCGCCATCACCACCGCGCTGCTCGCCGTCGTCAAGGCCGGCGATCATGTGCTGGTCACCGACAGCGCCTATGAACCGACGCGGCTGTTCGCCGACCAGGTGCTGAAGCGCATGGGCGTAACCACCGAGTATTTCGACCCGGCGATCGGCGACGGCATCGCGACGCTGCTGCGCCCCGAAACCAGCGTGATACTGCTCGAATCGCCGGGATCGCTGACCTTCGAGATCCAGGATGTGCCGGCGATCACCGCCGTTGCGCGGGCGCGCGGCATCGTCACCATCATCGACAACACCTGGGCGACGCCACTGCGGCTGCAACCGTTGGCGCTCGGCTGCGACATCACCATCCAGGCGCTGACCAAATATGTCGGCGGCCACAGTGACCTGATGCTGGGATCGGCGACGGCGACCCGGGCGTTGCTGCCGCGGCTGAAGGCGGCGACCTACCGGCTCGGCCACACCGTCTCCCCGGACGATGCGGCGCTGGCGCTGCGCGGCCTGCGGACGCTGGCGGTGCGGCTCGACCGGCAGGAAGCGAGCGCGATGGCGGTGGCGAAATGGCTCGAAACGCATCCCGCGGTCGATCGCGTGCTGCATCCGGCGCTGCCCGGCCACCCCGGCCATGCGCTGTGGCTGCGCGATTTCAAGGGCGCGTCGGGGCTGTTCGCCTTTGTGCTCGGCCAGGGCCGCCGCGAACAGCTTGGCGCGCTGATCGACGATCTGCAGCATTTTGGCATCGGTTTTTCGTGGGGCGGTTTTGAATCGCTGGCGCTGCCGGTACGGCTCGATGGCTGCCGCAGTGTGACAACGCTGCCGTTCACCGGGCCGTTCGTGCGGCTGTCGATCGGGCTGGAAGACCCGGGCGACCTGATTGCCGACCTTGCCGCCGGGCTCGACCGCTATCAGGCGCAATTCGCATGAATGTCATCCTCATCATCGGCCGCATCCTGCTGACACTGGTGCTGGCACTAGCAACCCTCTGGGGCGCCTCGGCGCTGTGGCTGCGCCTGCCACTCGGGGATATCGGGCGCGGCCTTGGCGCAGCAGCGTTCGTCGCGGCGATGCTGGCAGCGGCCGTGCTGCTGTGGCAGCAGCGGCGCTTCACGGCGCTTGGCGTGGTCGCGCTGGCGTGGGTGGTGCTGCTCAACTGGTGGTCGACGATTCTGCCGTCGAATGACCGCATCTGGGAACCGGACATGGCGCATGTCGCCAATGCCCGCATCGACGGCGATGTGCTGACGGTAGAAAATGTCCGCAATTTCAACTGGCGCAGCGACAGCGATTACGACCAGCGCTGGGAAACCCGGCAATACCGGCTCAGCCAGTTGACCGGCGCCGACCTGTTCCTGTCCTATTGGGCCGGCGAAAGCGTCGCCCATGCCATTGTCAGCTTCGATTTCAAGGACAGCGACCCGCTCGCCTTCTCGATCGAGATCCGCAAGGAAAAGGGCGAGCAATATTCATCGACCGCGGGTTTCTTCAAAACCTATGAACTGGCGATCATCGCCGCCGACGAACGCGACATCGTCAAGGTGCGGACGGCGGTGCGCGGCGAGGATGTCCGCATCTACCGCCTCGATATCCAGCAGGCGACCGCGCTCGGCCTGCTGCGCGAATATGTGGCACTCGCCGGCGACGTGTCGGCGCGGCCGCGCTGGTACAACACGCTGGCGGCCAATTGCACGACGGTGATCTTCGGCATGGCGCGGCGGCTCGACCCCAAGGTGGCGCTCGACTGGCGCATCCTGCTGCCCGGCAAGCTGCCATCATATCTGCGCGAGCATGAATTCGTCAGCCGTGCGGTGCCGCTCGATACACTGGTCGCGGCGGCGAAAATCGGTCCGCGCGCAGCCGGCCCGGATGCCGATTTTTCGGCGCGCATTCGCGAGGGTGTCCCCGATCCTGCCAGCGCCGGGGCAACGCCCTAATCGACATCCTCGACATCGACCTTGTCGCCGGTGACGCGCTGGCTCAGCGCCGCCGCCATGAACGGATCGATATCGCCATCGAGCACATCGGATGGTGAAGTCGAGGTCTTGCCGGTGCGCAAATCCTTGACCAGCTGATAGGGCTGGAGAACATATGACCGGATCTGGTGGCCCCAGCCGATATCGGTCTTGCCGGCCTCGACATCGGCGGCGGCGGCTTCGCGGATCGCCAGCTCGCGTTCGTACAGCCGCGCCTTCAGCATCTTCATCGCCGTTGCGCGGTTCTTGTGCTGCGACCGTTCGTTCTGGCAGGCGACGATGACACCCGTCGGCACATGGGTGATGCGCACCGCGGAATCGGTGGTGTTGACGTGCTGGCCGCCGGCGCCGGAGGCGCGATAGGTGTCGATCTTGAGATCCGATTCCTTGATGTCGATATCGATATCGTCGTCGATCTGCGGATAGACCCAGACGCTGGCAAAGCTGGTATGGCGCCGCGCCGCGCTGTCATAGGGGCTGATGCGGACGAGGCGGTGGACGCCGCTTTCGGTTTTCGCCCAGCCATAGGCCTGCGGGCCCTTGATGAGCATCGTGGCGTTCTTGATGCCGGCCTGTTCGCCGGCGTGGTAATCGATGATCTCGACCTTGTAGCCGTGGCGTTCGGCCCAGCGCTGGTACATGCGCCGCAGCATCTCGGCCCAATCCTGGCTTTCGGTGCCGCCGGCGCCCGAATTGACCTCGCTATAGCTGTCGTTGCCATCGGCTTCACCCGCCAGCAGCGCCGCGACCTTGTCGCGTTCGGCGCGCTCGGCAAGGGCTTTCAGCGCGGCAACGCCTTCGACGGCCATGGCTTCGTCGCCTTCAGCCTCGGCCATTTCGATGAGTTCCGACGTGTCGGACAATTCGATCTCGATGGCACGCGTCGCGGCGACCGCCTCGTCCAGGCGGCGGCGTTCGGTCATCACGGCTTGCGCCGCCTTGGGATTGTCCCAGAGCTTGGGGTCCTCGACCCGGGCGTTCAGTTCATCGAGGCGACGGAGGGCACGATCCCAGTCAAAGAAACCTCCTCAGCAGGTCCAATGCCTGCTTGATGGAATCGGCGTAGCTTTGTGCCTCGGCACGCATTGTCTGGGTTCCTTTTGGCGTGCGGCGGACATAGGGCGCGGTGCCGATTGGCGCAAGCGCGGAACTCCCTCCCCCTGCGGGGAGGGCGTTGTTCAGTAGATTCCGCCGGTGTTCTTCATGAACTCGGCATCGCTGCGCACCCGGCGCGTCGGGGCGGCCCGGCTCACGCCATCGCCGGCAACCGTGCCGGTGCGCCGCGGCTCGCTGTCGGGCTTGAAGGCCTCCCAGATCACCGCCGCCTTGGCCTCGGTCGTCGGCCAGGCGCCGAACACGCGCTTGCCCGAGCGACGCTCGATCCGCACCATGCGGACGCCGGGGGGTATGACGAACGGCAGCTTGGGCGCGTCCTGCAGCGCCTTCTTGCCGAAATCGAGCCAGATCGGCGCCGCCACAGTGCCGCCCTGGACATAGCCGCCCAGATTGCGCGGATTGTCATAGCCCATGTACAGCGCCGCCACGAGATCCTGGGTGCCGCCGACGAACCACACATCCTTGGGCCCGCTGGTCGTCCCGGTCTTGCCGGCGAACGGCCGGTCGAGCGCCAGCAGCCGCGTGCCGGTGCCGCGCTGGACGACGCCTTCCATCAGATGCACGGTCTGAAAGGCGGTGCGCGCGTCCATGACCTGCTTGGGCTTGCCGCCCGGCCGTGGCATTGCTTCGCCCTTCCAGTCGGCCGCACCGCAACCCGGGCAGGCACGGTTGTCGCGCCGCCAGATGACCTTGCCATCGCGATCCTGGACCATTTCGATCGTCGAGGGCTGCAATTCACGCCCGGCGTTGAAGATCTGCGCATAGGCGTTGGTCAGCTTCATCACGGTTGTTTCGCCGGCGCCCAGCGCGATCGCCAGCACCGGCTGGTATTCGCCGATGCCAAGCGCCTTGGCCTGCGCCACCACCTTGTCCATGCCGGTGTTGTAGGCGACGCGGACGGTCATCAGGTTACGTGACTGTTCGAGGCCCCAGCGCAGCGTCTGCGCCCCGGCCCCGCGCATATTGCCGAAATTGCGGAAGCATTTCTGGCCGAGGCTGCGGCTCTGGTAGACGCAATAAGGCGCATCGACGACGATCGACGACGGGGTGAAGCCATTGTCCATCGCGGTCGCATAAACGATCGGCTTGAAGGTCGAACCCGGCTGGCGCTTGGCCTGGGTGGCGCGGTTGAAGCTTTGCGCGCGCGCGTCGAAGCCGCCGACCATGGCCAGCACGCGGCCGGTGTGCGGATCCTCGACGACCATGCCGCCCGACACTTCGGGGCCCTGGCGCAGCGCCCAGACGCCGCCGGACTTGACGACGGGGATGACATCGCCGGGTTGCAGCGCCTGGCCGGCCGAGGTGGCAGTTCCCTTCAGCGGCAGCGAAGCGGCATAGCCCGGCAAGCTGCCGGTGCTGCCATCGGCGAAACCGAGTTTCGAATCGCTGCCCGATTTCGCCAGCACCACCGCCTTGCGCCAATCGGGATAACCGGTGGCCACCGCTGCCGACGTCAGCCGCGCCGCCCAGCCGTCGCCGATGTCGATATGTGCCGGCGGCCCGCGCCACGCCCGGCCGCGTTCATAGCGCATGAAGCCATCGCGCATCGCTTCCTCGGCGGCGATCTGCAGCCGCGGATCGACCGACGTGCGGATCCACAGCCCGCCGCCATAGACGCTGTTGCGGCCGTCCTTTTCGGTCTCGCCGAACTTCGCCATCAGCGTCCGGCGCACATCTTCAACAAAATAATCCGATGCACGCGGCTGGGCGATCGAGCGGTTGGCCACGGCGACCAGCGGCTCCGCCGACGCCGCGGCACGCTCGCCGGCAGTGATATAGCCGTTGGCCGCCATCTGATTGAGCACATAGTCGCGGCGCGCCACGGCACGGGCATTCTGGCTGACCGGGCTATAGGTGCTCGGCGCCTTGGGCAGGATGGCGAGATAGGCCATCTGCGCGAGATCGAGCTGGTTCGCCGATTTGCCGAAATAGGCCTGCGCCGCCGCCTCGACACCATAGGCGTTGCGGCCGAGAAAGATCTGGTTGAGGTAGAGCTCGAGGATCTGTTGCTTGGTGAAGGTCGCCTCGATGCGCCGCGCCAGAATCGCCTCACGCAACTTGCGGCTGTAGCTGACCTCGTTGCCGATCAGGCTTTTCGCCACCTGCTGGGTGATCGTCGATGCGCCGACCGGGCGCCTGCCGGTGAACTGCGATTCGATGTTGGTGACCACGGCTGCGAGGATGCCGAGATAATCGAGCCCGCCATGTTCGAAGAAGGTCTTGTCCTCTGCCGAGATATAGGCCTCGACGAGTTTGCGCGGAATTTCGTTATACAGCAGGTAGATGCGGCGTTCGCGGGTGAAGGTGGTGACGATATCGCCGTTGATGTCGCGCACGGTGCTGGGCAGCGCCGGGGCGAATTCGGCGAGCGCCGCCTCGTCGG
This sequence comes from Sphingomonadales bacterium, assembly GCA_038326915.1. Lineage (GTDB taxonomy): Bacteria > Pseudomonadota > Alphaproteobacteria > Sphingomonadales > Sphingomonadaceae > Sandarakinorhabdus. The sequence goes on along the minus strand of JBBQKM010000073.1, from coordinate 805 downwards.
GCAGATCCTTCATCGCCGACCAGAACAGCGCGGCAATGGCAAGCGCCATCACCACCAGCCCCGCCCCGCCGAAAATCACCCAACGCCGCATCGTCACTCCAGTTTCACCCCGTCCGATAGCGGCTGCGCGTCGCAGTGGGAAGCGTTTCAATCCCCGACAAGGTGGCGCTCGATCGCTCGCGCCACCCCGGCGGCGATGCGCTTGCGCCCTGCCGCCGAGAACAGCATTTCGGCGTCGTCGCTGTTGCTGACATAGCCGGTTTCGAGCAGCACCGACGGCACATCGGGTGCCTTGAGCACATAAAAGCCTGCAAAATGATGGAACTCGCCGCGGAACTTGATGCGATCCGACAGCGCATCCTGCAGGATATCGGCAAAAAGCACCGAGACATTGCCGGTGGCGCGGCGCGACAGGTCGATCATGATATCGCCGACCTCGGGCGCCTCGACGCCGAGATTGACCCCGCCGATGATGTCCGCCTTGTTTTCGCGCGCCGCCAGCCGCGCCGCGACGGCGTCGGAGGCAACCGCCGACAGCGTATAGACGCTGGCGCCGCGCGCATTGGGGTTGGGCGCTGCATCGGCGTGGATCGAAATGAACAGGTCGGCGCGCGCCAACTGGGCGATCTTGACGCGGCCGCCGAGCGGAATGAAGCGATCGTCGTCGCGGGTCAGCTTCACGCGCACCTTGCCCGATTTGCGCAACGCCGCCGCGGTGGCGCGGGCGATGGCGAGCGTCACCTCTTTTTCATAGCCGCCGGTCACGCTGATCGCGCCGACATCCTTGCCGCCAAGGCCGGCATCG
>JBBQKM010000072.1:0-10210 GCA_038326915.1 Sphingomonadales bacterium | reverse complement strand
GTTACAAGGAAGTGAGGGCGGCTTTCGGTCCACAGCCGGGGCAATCGGGGTCTTTCGCCAGACGGACGGTGCGCATGCGCGCGCCAAGCGCATCGTAGAGCAGCAAGCGGCCGGCAAGGCTGTCGCCGAAGCCGGTGATCTCGCGGATGATTTCGAGCGCCATCAGTGATCCGATGATCCCGGTCAACGCGCCGATGACGCCGGCCTCCGCACAACTGTCGGCGCCGCGGTCCAGGGGCGTGCCGACGAGGCAGCGGTAGCAGGGCAGGGCGGGATCATGGCCCCTGAAGGTGGCGACCTGGCCATCGAACGGCCCGACCGCGCCCGACACCAGCGGGACGGCGAGCGCCAGCGCCGCATCGGCGACGGCAAGCCGGGTGGCAAAGCTGTCGCAACCATCGGCGACGACGCTGTGGCCGGCGAGCAGTTCAGCGCCGTTGCCGGCATCAATGCGGGTGGCGATGGGCGTGACGGCGACGTGCGGGTTGAGCGCTTGCAGATGCTCTGCCGCCGCCGCCACCTTGGGTCGCCCGGCATCGGCGGTCGTGAACAATATCTGGCGCTGCAGGTTGCTGAGCGCCACCGTGTCGTCATCGATGACCGTGATCCGGCCGATGCCCGCCGCCGCGAGGTAGAGCAGGCACGGCGACCCCAGCCCGCCGGCGCCGATCACCGCAACCTTGGCGGCTTTCAGCAGCGCCTGGCCCCGGCCGCCGACCTCGCGCAGCACGAGGTGGCGCGCGTAGCGGTCGAGCTCGTCGTCGGAGAGCATCGGCTAGTGCCCGGTCGAACCAAAGCCACCGGCGCCGCGCGTCGTGTCATCCAGCGTTTCGACCACCACCAGCCGCGCGCGGGTGACGGCGGCGGGCACCAGCTGGGCGATGCGCATGCCGCGTTCGATGGTGACGGGCGCCGCCCCCAGATTGACCAGCAGCACCTTCACTTCGCCGCGATAGTCGCTGTCGATGGTGCCGGGTGCATTGGCGACGGTCAGCCCGTGCTTGAAGGCAAGGCCCGAGCGGGGCCGGACCTGCACCTCATAGCCATCGGGAATCGCCATCGCCAGCCCGGTCGGCACCGCGGCGCGCGCACCCGGCGCCAGGACCAGCGGTTCGGTGACGGCGGCAATGGCATCCATGCCGGCGGCGCCCGCCGTCGCATAGGCCGGCAATTCGAGGCCCTGGCCGTGCGGCAGGATCTGGACGGGAATCGCGATATCAGTGTGCATGCTGCAATTCTTCGGCAATGCGGATCGCGAGGCGAGTGGCGACGTCATGCTTTGACATCGGCCCCCAATCCTCGCTGCCGGCGCGCGAGACGAGATGGACATGGGTATCCGCGGCGCCGAATACCCCGGCCGAGACGTCGTTGGCGACGATCCAGTCGGCCCCCTTTTTCGCCAGCTTGGCCTCGGCATTGGCGATCAGGTCGCCGGTTTCGGCGGCAAAGCCGATCACCAGCCGGGGCCGGTTCGGAGCATGGCCGGTGGTGGCCAGGATGTCGGGATTTTCGATCAGCGCCAGCGTCGGCGGGGCATCGCCGGATTTCTTCAGCTTCCCCGGCACCGCCTCGACGCGCCAATCGGCAACCGCGGCGACCATCACGGCGATATCGGGGGCCATGTTCTTGGCCACCGCATCGGCCATTTCGCGGGCACTGATTACATCGATGCGGGTGACGCCCGAGGGCGTGTCGAGTGCCACCGGGCCGGTGACCAGTGTTACCGCCGCGCCTTCTGCTGCCAGCGCCCCGGCAATGGCAAAGCCCTGCTTGCCCGATGACCGGTTGCCGAGGAAGCGCACCGGATCGATCGCCTCGTGCGTCGGTCCGGCGGTGACGATGGCGCGACGACCCTTCAGCCGCCATTGCGGCCCCGGTCGCTCGGCATGGTCGAAATCCAGCATTTCCAGATCGGCGGCGATACGGTGCAGGATCGCCGCCACCTGCGGCAACCGCCCCGGGCCGAACTCGCCGCACGCCATTTCGCCGACATCGGGTTCCATCACCACGACGCCGTCGCCGCGCAGCACCGCTATATTGCGCTGCGTCGCCGGGTGATCCCACATCCGCACGTTCATTGCCGGCACCATCAGAACGGGCGTATCGGTGGCGAGCAACAGCGTCGATGCCAGATCATCGGCCTGGCCGGTCGCCGCGCGTGCCATCAGATCGGCGGTCGCCGGGCAGACGACGATCAGGTCGGCGGCGCGGCTGAGTTGGATGTGGCCCATGGTGGCCTCGTCCTCGAGATCCCACAGCGACGTGCGCACCCGGTTTTCGGCGAGCGCGCCAAGCGACAGCGGCGTGACAAAGCGGGCGCCATTTTCGGTCAGCACTGGCAGCACCCTGGCGCCGGCGCGGCGCAATTCGCGCACCAGCTCGAGCGATTTGAACGCGGCGATACCGCCGCCGACGATGAGGAGGATGGTCTTGCCGTGCACGGCGGCGGGTTTAGCGCGGGTTGTGGCCGGTTGTCGAATGACGGTCAGAGATAGCGGGCGTAGATTGTCGTCGGCGCCATCGTGCCATCGGGCATCAGCGCATAATCGCGGATTTCGCCGATCCGTTCCCAGCCGCAGCGTTCGTACAGCCTGGCGGCGGCGCTGCCACTGATCGTATCGAGCACCAGCGTCGTGCGGCCCCGCCGCCTCGCCTCGGCCTCCACGGCGGCGAGCAGCGCCGCGGCGAGCCCCTGCCGCTGCCAGGCGCGGCCGACGATCATCTTGGTGACATCGGCGCGGTGCTGCTGGTTTGGCGGCGTTGCCAGCGCCAGCCCGACGGTGCCGGCAAGCGCGCCATCGGCGAGCGCCACCAGCGTCACAAGCTCGCCGCGCGCCGCCGCCGCCAGCCGGCCCTGCCAGAAGGCGCTGGCCTCGGCCGCATCGCAGCCCACCATGAAGCCGATCGAGGCGCCATCGGCGACAGCATCGGTGAGCAGGCCGGCGAGGGCGGGAAGCAGGGGTGAGTCGGTGCCTTGCAGCGCGCGGATGATCATCGCCGCCAGTCTGCCCGGGCACCGCCGCCGAGTCACCTGCCGCAGGGCGCGTTTTGCACCCTGTGGCAGCGCCGGCCGGCCCGCACCGGGCCGGATCCGCCGCGAAGCCAGTTCATATCGCCTGCGTTAGTGTTGTTTACTGTTGAAATAAACCGCGTTAGCCTGCCTGCGGGTGGTTTCATCGCCGGTCATGGAACGGGAAGCGCTTCCGATCGGCACAAGAGGGGAGATTGACGACATGGATGAAGATTGGTCGATCGACGTCAGGAAATATGTTCCGGATGCCAGCGCTGCGGTCATAGCCGGCATCGTCCGCTATTGCGGCATCGCCCTGCGCAATCGCGATTCGTCACTCGTCTCCTTCACCGATCCGGCCGAGACCGACCGGGTCCGCGAAAATTTCCTCAAGAAAAAGCTGGGCCTCACCGATCCCGACGCAACGCTCGACAGCGCGATTGCCGCGGTGGGTGAGCGCATGAGCGGCGATCCGACGCGCAATCGCGTTACGGTTTACTATCTGCTCGCCGAACATTTCGGCAAGCTTGGCCTGTTCGGTGCCGCCGAAGCCGCTGCGGCGCCGCTGCCACTGATGGCTGCCGCCGCCGCGCCGGTTGCCGCTGCGGCCGCGCCGGCGCACCGCAAGGCTGTCGGCTGGTGGCCGGCGGTGCCGCTGGTGCTGCTGGTGCTGGCGGCGCTCGGTATCCTGTGGATGATCACGTCGAAGCGTCCGGTTGCCGTGGCACCTGCGCCGGCGGTTGTCGAGGCGGCGCCGGTTGCGGCCCCGGCCGTTCCCGAAGGTATGGGGCTGACCCAGACGGAGGTCGATGGCGTGCCATTCGCATCGGTGTATTTCGATACCGCCAAAACCGATGTCAGCCCCGAAATCGTCGGCGTTGCCGCGAAGTTCAAGGCGTATCTGGAAACCCATGCCGGCGCCAAGCTGGCGGTGTCGGGGTACAATGATCCGCGCGGCGATGCGGCGATGAACGCCGAACTGTCGAAGAACCGCGCCTTTGCGGTGCGCGACGCACTGGTCGCCAACGGCATCGCCGTCGAAGCCATCGACCTCGTCAAGCCCGAAGCGACGACCGACACGATGACGACGATGGAAAATGCCCGTCGCGTCGATATCATGGTCGCCGAAGCCACAGCGCCGGCCGCCGACGCCGTCGCATCGCCGCCCGCGCCGTAAGCGGCACCGGCGACTGCCGAACAAAAAGGGGCGGCGGTGTCACAACCGCCGCCCTTTTTCATTGTGATCGTGGGCCGCAGCCGGCCCTATTGCAACAGATAAACCGCTGCTGCCCCCAGCCCCGATGCCAGCAGCACCCAGCCCGTCGACCAGCGCGCCGCGCGGCGCACCGGCAGCGGCGGCAGCGGCGGGCCTTCGGGGGCGGCGCCGGGGATCGGGTTGGCGGCGATCCACTGGCGCAGGATGCGCGGCAGTTGCGCCAGCGCGCGGGTGTTTTCGACGATGGCGTCGGCGATGATCGCTTCGGGCCCCATTTCGTCGCGCACCCAGTCGCGCACATAGGGTTCGGCGACTTCCCACATGTTGACGTGCGGATCGAGCGTCAGCGCGACGCCTTCGACCATTACCATCGTCTTTTGCAGCAGCAGCAGATGGGGCTGCACCGCCATGTCGAAACTGCGGGTGATGCCGAACAGGCCGTCGAGCAGTTGCGTGATGTTGACGTCCTTGGCGCGCTTGCCGCGGATCGGTTCGCCGACCGCGCGCAACGCTGTCGCAAAGGCGGCGACATTGTGGTGTGGCGGCACATAGCCGGCCTCGAAATGGATTTCGGCGACGCGCTTGTAGTTGCCGGTGACGAGGCCATAGAGAATTTCGGCAAGATACATGCGCGCGCGGCGGTTGATGCGGCCCATGATGCCGAAATCGATGACGCCCAGCCGCGCGCCGTGATGTTCGGTCGGCGGGATCACGAACAGATTGCCCTGGTGCATGTCGGCGTGGAAGAAACCGTTGGCGATCGCCTGGGCAAGGAACCCATGGACGAGCACCTCGGCAAGCTTGCGCCGGTCGAAATCGAGCGCGGCGAGCGCCGCGGTGTCGCCCATCTTGATGCCGTCGATCCAGTCGATGACCAGCACCCGCCGCGATGATCGCGCCCAATCGATGCCGGGGACGACGAAATCGGGCTCGCCAAGCACCGATTCGGCGAGTTCCGACGCGTTGGACGCTTCGCGGCGCAGGTCGAGCTCGGCCTCGGTCCAGCCCTTGAAGGTGGCGATGACGGCGCGCGGCCGCAGCCGGGCGAATTCGCCGCCGAGCAGCTCGATATGGCCGGCCGCCCATTCATAGGTGTCGATGGCTTCGACCAACTGCGCTTCGATGCCGGGGCGCAGCATCTTGATGGCGACCTGGCGGCCTTCGCTGGTGACGCCGCGATGGACCTGCGCCATCGACGCGGCACCGACAGGGTCGGGATCGATCGACGTGAAGCGGTCGCGCCAGGTGCCGCTGGCATAGCTGGCGTTGAGCACCGCCTCCATCTCGGCAAAGGGCAGCGGCGGCAGCGAATCCTGCAGGCGGACAAGGTCCATCGCCGCCTCCAGCCCGATGAGGTCGGGGCGGGTGGCGAGCGCCTGGCCCAGCTTGACCGCTGCCGGGCCGACTGCCGCCAGCCCTGACGCGAAATCGGGCTTCAACGGCGCGCCGGTGCCGATGCGGGCGACGCGCGCGACGGCGCGGATGGCAAAGGGGGCCTTGGGCGTCTCGAACGGCCGCAGCGCGCCATGGCGGGCGAGGCGGCGCCCCCAGACGAGCATCCGCCAGAGGTGGGTGACGGTGGCGGTCATGCGGTCGCTAGATCTTCCAGCCCGAATGCATCGCGACGGCGCCGCCGAGGATGGGGCGGTATTTGACGTTTTTGAAGCCGGCGGCTTCGATCATCGCGGCAAAGTCCGGCATCCTGGGAAAGCGCCGGATCGATTCGATCAGGTAACGATAGCTGTCTTCATCCTTCGCGACATATTTGCCGATCTGCGGCACCAGCTTTTCCGAATAGACGTCGTAAAGCTCGCCAAAGCCCGGCCATTCGGTCGTCGAGAATTCGAGGCAGAAGAAACGCCCGCCGAATTTGAGCACGCGATGCGCCTCCCGCAGCGCCGCCGGAATGTCGGTGACGTTGCGGATGCCGAAGGCGATGGTGTAGCCGTCGAAGCTGCGATCCGGGAAGGACAGCGTCTCGGCATTTTCCTCGCGCCAGACCATCGAGGTGATGCCCTTTTTGGCGGCGCGTTCGATGCCGACTTCGAGCATCTGGGGGTTGATGTCGGCGACGGTGACCTCGGCGCCCGATTTTTCGATGCGAAAGGCGATGTCGCCGGTGCCGCCGGCCATGTCGAGGATATGCTCGCCGGCGCGCGGCTTCAGCGCGCGGACGAAATCATCCTTCCAGACGCGGTGCATGCCGGCCGACATCAGGTCGTTCATGATGTCGTAGCGCCGCGCCACCGACGAAAAGACTTCGCCGACGCGGGCGGTCTTTTCAGCGGGCGCGACGTCTTCATAGCCGAAGCTGACGGTTTTCTGGGGCGTGTCAATCATGGCACGCCTCCTAGCCTCCCCTTGGCGGCACCGCAAACCCACCGTATGTCGCGGGGATGCCCGAACTCCCCGAAGTCGAAACCGTCATGCGCGGGCTCAGCCCCGTCTGGCTCGGCGAACGCTTCACGCGGGTGACGCTCCACCGCGGCGATTTGCGGCGGCCGTTTCCCGACGGCCTTGGCCAGCGGTTGACCGGCGCCACCGTCATCGCCTGCCGCCGCCGCGCCAAATACGGGCTTGTCGATACCGATCGCGGCGACACGCTGATCCTGCATCTCGGCATGTCGGGGCGGATGCGCGTCGATCCGGAGGCAATCGGCAAGCACGACCATGTCGTGTTCGAAACGGCGAACGGGCGGGTCGTCGCCTTCAACGATGCCCGGCGTTTCGGCTCGCTTGACCTCGTGGCGACCGCTGACGCCTATTCGCACCCGCTGCTCGCCGGCATCGGGCCGGAGCCGCTGGGGCCCGATTTCGGCGTGGCCATGCTGGCGGCGGCGTTCAAGGGCCGGCTGGCGCCCGCCAAGGCGTTGCTGCTCGACCAGCGCATCGTTGCCGGCCTTGGCAATATCTATGTCTGCGAGGCGCTGTTCAAGGCCGGCATCCACCCGGCGCGCGCCGGCGGCAAGGTGCCGGCGGCCAAGTTGAAACGGCTCGCCGAAGCGGTGCCGGTGGTGCTGATGGATGCGATCCGGGCCGGCGGATCGAGCTTGCGCGATCACGCGGCGCCGGATGGCACGCTCGGCTATTTCCAGAAGACATTCTGCGTCTATGGACGGGAGGGGGAGGCGTGCCCGACATGCGGGACGCCGATCGAGCGCATTGTCCAGTCGGGGCGATCGAGCTTCTTTTGTCCCAAGGATCAACGATAGTTGACCGAATCTCCCGCTGCGGCTATGCGGCACGGCTTCCGGCGCTGGGTTTCCCGTCGCCGATCCGGTCTTGTGCCGGGCAACCCGCACCGAACCGAACCCGTTTCATAGGACGAACATGGCCAACACGCCCCAGGCTGAAAAGCGCATCCGCCGCAACAATCGCCGCGCCGAGATCAACAAGGCGCGCGTCAGCCGCATCCGCACCTTTGTGAAGAAGGTCGAATCGACCATCGCCGGTGGTGACGCCGTCGCCGCTGCCGCTGCGCTGCAGGCTGCCCAGCCCGAAATGATGCGCGGCGTGTCGAAGGGCGTGCTTCACAAGAACACCGTGGCGCGCAAGATCTCGCGCCTCGCCAAGCGTGCCAAGGCGCTCGCCCCGGCCTGAGCCCGACCCCGGCAGCGCCAATTAGCGCGGTCTTTAAGACAAATCTAACTGGTCGGCGTGGGTGAAAGCCCGCGCCGTTCGGCGTTCTGGCGGCGGTGCTGGCGCCCGCCCCGCCGGTGGTTTTGGCGCGCCAACCGATTCGGACGGCAGCCGGCGCGATTCGCCGGCGATGACAGGCCGATGACAGCAAGCCGCGCGGCCGTGGCGGCTGGCGGCGCAGCGCGAGTTTGCAGTGATGACAGGACGGCCGGCGAATCGCTGGCCCAATCCGTCTGCGATGGGTGCTTTTGAATCAACGACTTGTATGAACTCGGGGACTATACTGTCATGTTCTCGTAATGAAGTTGTCACGGAAATTCAGCGCCTTGCCGCAGGGCTTCGGGGGCGTTTCGGCGAATTGGCAGGAATGCGTGTCAACGGAAATATTTCAGTTCCGCGTGAATTCTGTCGCTTGCTTGGCGGCTCCCGCATTGCTTATCTGGCACTCGGTTTCGTGGCTCCGGCGCAGGTCTTGCGTCAACTGGCCCGATCGGCAGACCTGTTCAGGCTCACGCGTGGTCGTTTCCGCGCGCGGGGAGGCTTTTGCCTCGCGAACAGACCCGCCGGCAGGGCCGTTGGACGTGATCTGCCCGGGGCGCGCGCCGCACCGGGGGTGGTGACGAGTGTAGTGTTTGGCTTTCAGGTTTCGGGCCATGCCCGCAGCCCGCAGGCGTGTCGGCGGTCATCCGGCGGGCTGTAAAGGCCCGGCGATTGGGGAGGTAGCGGTTCGTGGCATCATCGGCAGTTTCGGCAGCACAGGCGGCAAATGCGAATCGGGGTTCCGATCGTACTGCCGGCTGGGTCGCGCCGGCGTCGCGTGGCGCGATTGCCTCCGCCGAGGACATCGCCGCCTGGGCCCGCGTGCGCGAATCGCTGCGCGTCGATTCGGGCGCGCGCAATTTCGAAACCTGGCTGGCGCCGCTGGCCCTGATCGGCGGCGACGGCGACCAGGTGCGCCTGGCAGCGCCCAGCGCCTTTCTCGCCGACTGGATCGGCTCGCACTATGCCGACCGGCTGCGCAGCCATTGGGCGGCGGCGCGCCCGGGCACCCGCCAGGTCAATGTCATCGTCCAGCCCGGCCTTACCGCCGGCAGCACCGCCGGCAGCACCGCGACTCCGGCCGCCATGCCGATGGCGCCCGCGCCGCAACCGGCGGGCAACGCGATCAGCCTGCCGGTCGAAAACCGCTATACCTTCGACAATTTCATCGTCGGCAAGTCGAACGAGCTTGCCTATAACGCCGCGCAGGCCGTTGCCGAGCCCGGCCCGGTCGGCTTCAACCCGCTGTTCCTCCACGGCACCACGGGGCTCGGCAAGACCCATCTGATGCACGCCATCGGCAATGCGTTCCTGCAGAACCAGCCGGATGCGCGTGTCGCCTATATGTCGGCCGAAAAGTTCATGGTCGAATTCCTCGCCGCCTTGCGTGCCAAGGACACCATCGCCTTCAAGCAGCGGCTGCGCTCGGTCGATTTGCTGATGATCGACGATGTCCAGTTCATCGCCGGCAAGGAATCGACGCAGGAAGAATTCTTCCACACGATGAACGAGATCATCAGCGCCGGCAAACGCCTCGTCATCACCGCCGATCGCAGCCCGCAAAACCTCGAAGGCATCCAGGAACGCATCCTCTCGCGCATGGCCTGGGGCCTTGTCGCCGACATCAACCCGGCGGATTACGAACTGCGCCTCAACATTCTCCACGCCAAACTCGCCGGCATGTCGCAAAACATCGCCGTGCCCGCCGAAGTCATCGAATTCCTCGCGCGCAAGATCACCGCCAACGTCCGCGAACTCGAAGGCGCACTCAACCGCGTCATCGCCTATGCCGCGCTGGTCAATGCCCCCGTCACGCTCGAATTCACCCGCGAAACCCTCGCCGATCTCCTTCGCTCACACGAAAAAAAGCTCACCATCGACGAGATCCAGCGCAAGGTCGCCGAATATTACACCCTCAAAATGACCGACCTCCTGTCGGCCCGCCGCGCCCGCGAAGTCGCCCGCCCGCGCCAGGTCGCCATGTACCTCGCCAAAAAACTCACCCCCCGCTCGCTCCCCGAAATCGGCCGCCGATTCGGTGGCCGCGACCACACCACTGTCATGCACGCCGTCAAACGCATCGAAGAACTGCGCGCCTCGGATCGGGAGATCGACGCTGACGTGACACGGCTGACACGCCTGCTCGACGCTTGAGGGAAGCGCCTCCGGCGGCTGGGGCCTTGGGCCCCAGACCCCGTTTGGTTGATTCAGTCATGTTGGCAAACGCCGAGTCTGCTTTCGCCCCATTTGCGGACATCGAGTCGACGGCCGCCATTGTCTGCCATGAAGGGACTAGCTTAGCTTGG
>JBBQKM010000071.1:0-10213 GCA_038326915.1 Sphingomonadales bacterium | reverse complement strand
CGCGCGGATGACGTGCGCTGCGAGCAGCGGGCCTTCGGTGTCGTTGAGCGCGCCCTTGTAGGCGCGGCCGATCGGCGTGCGCGCGGTGCTGACGATGACGGCTTCGGTCATGATGCAATCCTCAATTGGGCGAACTGGCGCGCAGGCCTATGGCGCCGATGATCAGCAGCGCCATGAAGCCGATCTGCACCGGGCTGAGCCGCTGGTCGAACCAGATGACGCCGATGATCGAAATCGCGACGATGCCGATGCCCGACCAGATCGCATAGGCGACGCCGACCGGAATGGTCTTCAGCGCCGGCGCCAGCGCGACGAAGCACAGCGCATAAAATCCGATCGAGGCCGCCGCCCATTGCCAGCGCGCCAGCCCGTCCGACAGTTTCAGCATCGTCGTGGCGACGATTTCGAGCATGATGGCGACGCCGAGGTAGATCCAGCCGGTCATGGGGTTCCCGTCACTGCCGCCGATGGCGCCGTGGTAGCCGAGCGCCGCGGTGGCCGCCAGCCCCTGCGCGGCTTGTGCAGGTCTTGCCGATGGCGACGCATGCCGCCATGACGCTGGCATGGACCTGCCCCCGAACATTCCCGAAATCGTCGTCACCGGCACCGCATTGCCCGCCGCGCCCGGCGCTGCCGCCTATTCGGGCGTGACCATCGATCGCGCGCGCGTCGCCGGCACCGCGTCGGGGCGGGTGGAGGACGCGCTCAAGGACGTCGCCGGCCTCGCCGCGTTTCGGCGCAGCGACAGCCGTGCCGCCAATCCGACCTCGCAGGGGGTGACGCTGCGCGCGCTTGGCGGCAATGCCGCGTCGCGGGCGCTGGTGCTGTTGGATGGCGTGCCGCTCGCCGATCCGTTCGCCGGCTATATCCCGTGGAGCGCCATCGACCCGGCGACGCTGGCGAGCATCCGCGTGACGCGCGGCGGCGGCGCCGGGGCGTTCGGCGCCGGCGCGGTGGCGGGCACGCTCGAGCTGCAGAGCGGCGGCCCCGATGTGCTGCCGCCGGTATCGCTGGCGCTGGCCGGCGGGTCACGCGACAGCTGGGCCGCGTCGGGCAGTATCACGGCGCGGCTCGGCGGCGGCTTTGTCACCGCCGGTGGCCGCTATGATCGCGGCGACGGCTATGTGCTGTTGCCCGACGCCCAGGCCGGGCCGATCGACATTCCAGCGCGCTATCGCAGCTGGGGGGCGTCGCTGCGCGCGGTCATGCCGGTGGCGGCCGACAGCGAATTGCAGGTGGCGGCGCGGGCGTTCGACGACGTGCGCTTTCGCGGGCTCGAACTCGCCGGGTCCGAAAGCCGCGGTGCCGACGCCAGCGTGCGGCTGATCCACCGCGGGCCTTGGGGTGTCGAAGCGCTGGCCTATGTCCAGACCCGCGATTTTTCGGCGCAGTTCGCCAGCATCGGGCCGGGGCGCGCCACCGCGACGCCGACGCTCGACCAGTATCGTACGCCGGCCACCGGCATCGGCGGCAAGATCGCGCTGCGCCCGCCGGTCGGCGCGGCGCACAACCTTGAAATCGGCGTCGACGCGCGGCGCGGGCAGGGCACCAGCCATGAAAGCTTCCGGCTGGTGGCGGGCAGCTTTACCCGGCTGCGCGAGGCTGGCGGCGCGACCTCGACGATCGGTTTCTATGCCGAGGACAGCTGGTCGCTGACCGATACGCTGACGCTGACCGGCGGCGCCCGCGCCGACCGCTGGGCGATTGCCACCGGACGCCTGCACGAATTCGACAGCAGCACCGGCGCGACGACGCTCGACGTGGTCGCACCGGCGCGCAGCGGCTGGCGCGGCACGGCGCGCGGCGGGGTGGTGTGGAAGGCGCTGCCGGTGCTGGCGTTGCGCGCCGCGGCCTATAGCGGCTTTCGGCTGCCGACCCCCAATGAGCTGTACCGGCCGTTCCGCGTCGGTGCCGATGCCACGGCGGCGAACCCGGCGCTCGATCTCGAACGCGCGCGCGGGGTGGAGGCGGGGTTCGACTGGCGGCCGCTGCCGGCGGCGCGTCTGTCGGTCACCGCCTATGCCAATAAACTGTCGGGGGCGATTTCGAACGTCACGCTGGGGCGCGGGCCGGGGGTTTTCCCGCAGGTCGGATTTGTCGCCGCCGGTGGCGCGTTCCGGCAGCGGCTCAACCTCGACGCGGTGGTCGTGCATGGCATCGAGGCCGATGCTGGCGTCGATATCGGTCGCTGGAGTGCGGTGGTGTCGGCGGCCTGGGCCGATCCGCGGGTGCGCGCTTCCGGGCAGTCGGCAGCGCTCGATGGCCTGCGCCCGGCGGTGACCCCGCAGTTCAGCGCCTCGGGCACGCTGGCGTGGACCGGCGATCGGTTGCGCGGCGGGGTAACGCTGCGCCATTCGGGGGCGCAGTTCGACGATGACCAGAATTTGCGGCGGATTCCGGCGGCGACGACGGTCGATGCCAGCGCCCGGCTGCGGCTGATCGGCGGGCTGTCGGTGGAGGCGCGGGCGGAAAACATCGGCGATGCGCAGGTCGTGTCGGGCCTCAGCGCCGACGGCATCATCGACCGCGGGCAGCCGCGGACCCTGTGGCTGGGGCTGCGCTGGGAGGGTTAGTGTGAGTTATCCCGGCGAAGGCCGGGATGACATCACTTTAGATGCCCGCATACCATTCATAGCCGCGGTCTTCCCAGTAACCGCCCTTGCCGCTGCCATAGCCGGCGAGCGATGACACCACGTCGATGCCCATCACATATTTCGCCTGCTTGTAGCCGAGCTGGCGCTCGATCCGCATCCGCACCGGGGCACCGTGGCCGACGCTGAGCGGTGCGCCGTTCATGCTGTGCGCGAGGATGGTCTGCGGGTGGAAGGCGTCGACGAGGTCGATGCTTTCATAATAGAGCGAGGTCGATTGCGCACCGCCCTTCGAAAGTTCGCCGCCGTAATTGTCGGCGCAGCGAAACACGACATAGCGCGCGTTGGTCTTCATATTGGCGGCCTTGAGCAGCAGCCCCAGTTGCACGCCGGTCCATTGGCCGATGGCGCTCCAGCCTTCGACGCAATCGTGGCGGGTGATCTGGGTCCGCGCCGGCATCGTGCGCAATTCGGCCAGGCTCAGGCTCATCGGATTGTTGACGAGGCCGGTTATGGCGAGCTTCCAGTTGGCGAAATTTTCCGCCTTGTGCTGCTGATATTCGGCTTCCTTGGGCTCGTGGGTGCCGTTGACCTTGAAACTGGGTGACAGGTCGGCGGCGCTGAATTCCTGCGCGAGGCCGTCGCGGCCGATCAGCCGTTGCCAGCGCATGCTGGCGCCTTCGGCCGATTGCACGATCGATTTCAGCTTGCCGGGGCTGGCGAGCTGGTCGCAGCCGGCGAGCAGCAGGCCACCGCTGGCGGTGAACAGGCCGCGTCTTGAAATTCCGCTCATTTCGTCACCTCCGGATCGACGCGGAACTTGCCGGTTATCATCGATCTTATCTCGTTGAACGGCCCGGCCAGCACGACCATCAGCAGATGGACGATGATGAACAGAATGATGAGGTTGGCAAAAACCCAGTGGATCGACCGCGACGACGGGCGGCCGCCGAACAGGTCGAGGATCCACGGCCAGGCGGCGTTGGTGCCCGGCGACATGCCCAGCCCGGTCAGGATGATGCCCGGCACCAGCACGAAGATGACGCCGCCATAGGCCAGTTTTTGGAGGATGTGATAGCGCTTGGCCTCTTCGCCCTTGGGGAATTTCAGCTTGGCGTGCTGGACGATGTCATGGACGATATTGCTGACGCTTAGCTCCTTTAGCCGCGGCAGCAGGTCCTTGCGGATGTGCCCGCTGGCGAGGCTGTAGCCGAGGTAGAGCAGCCCGTTGATGATTAGCACCCATGCGAAGAAGAAATGGAAATTGCGCGCCGACGCGAGGTCGCGATAGCTGGGAAATGTCGCCCATGACGGATAGGCGATGGCCTGCGGCTGGCCGGTGGCGCCGTTCGAAATGCCAAGGAAACCGGTGGTCTGGACGGTCAGGCTGCCGATGCGGACAAAGCCATAGGGCTGGCCGGCAGGCGTGTCGTCCGATCCGATTTCCAGCCAGCGCCGTGCGTCGTCGTCGTCGGCGCCATACTGGCCCCAATAGAGGCTCGGGTGGGCATTGAAGATGTTGAGCCCGGTGCCGATCAGGAACAGGATGGCGAGGGCGTTGATCCAGTGGGTGACGCGCACCGCCAGCGCATGGCGGTGGAATAGATAGGATGGCGCCGGAGACGGGGCTGGGCCGGCGGCCATGTCGTCGCTGGTTGCACTGCTCGCCATGGTCACCCCTTTTGTCCTGCGCGGACCATCCCCTATACGGGGCGTGGTGCAAATCGGTTACAACTGCGCAACTGCTTCGCCGCCGCAACAATCGAAATATTTGCGCAAGGCGCCGACAGGTTTGCGCGCGGCGCTTCGCAACCAGGGTGAGTGGCGCTAAGGCTTTGTCCGTCAACGACCGGCGGGGAGCCACCATCGAATGCTGCGCGTGTTCTCGCCGGAAAGCCAAATGCCGGTCATCGAGATCTCCGCTGAAACCGCGCTGCCCACCGGCGCCGTGTGGATCGACATGGTTTCGCCGACCCATGCCGAAGAACAGTTCGTCGAACGGCTAACCGGTGTCGAGGTGCCGACGCTGGAGGAAATGGACGAGATCGAAACCTCCAGTCGGCTGTATGTCGAAAATGGCGCGATCTACATGACGGCCACCGTTGCTACCGGCATCATGAAGGAAAATGCCGAAACCCATGCCGTCAGCTTCATCCTGACACCAAGGCACCTGATCACCGTGCGCTACACCCAGGTGATGAGTTTCGAACGGTTCGCCGGCCATGTCGAACGATCGCCGGTGCTGTGCGAATCGTCGGGGATGGCGCTGGTTCACCTGCTCGATGCCGTGGTCGACCGGCTGGCCGACGGCATCGAACATATCGGCAAGGACGTCGATGCGATCTCGCGCCAGGCATTTCGCCGCGTCCGCACCCGGTCCGAACAGCGGATATCCAATCTGGCGCTGCAATCGCTGCTGGTGCGGCTCGGCTCGGCGCAGGATGCGCTGTCAAAGGCGCGTGATTCGGCGGTGTCGCTGTCGCGGGCGATCGGTTTCCTCGCCTTTGCCGCGCCGAAATCGGCCGAGCTCGGCCCGCATGTCAAAAGCCTGACGCGCGATCTGGCGTCGTTGACCGATCATTCGACCTATATGGCGACCAACATCAACTTCCTGCTCGATGCGGCGCTGGGGCTGATCTCGATCGAACAGAATGCAGTGCTCAAGATCTTTTCGGTCAGCGCCATCGTCTTCATGCCGCCGACGCTGGTCGCCGGCATTTACGGGATGAATTTCGATTCGATGCCCGAACTGCACTGGCACCTCGGCTACCCCTGGGCGCTCGGCCTGATGCTGATGTCGGCGGTGCTGCCCTATGTGTTCTTCCGCTGGCGCGGGTGGTTGTAGATCAGGGCCAGGATCAGGGCTTGTCGAGCGCGCAGCCATATTCGGGGTCAAACGTCGCGGTGCGGCTGGCGAGCAGCGGCACCGACGCGGTGACCCGGCGACGGGCGGTATCATCGACGACCTTGACGATATCGGTGCCCGGCTCGCGATCAGTTTCGCAGCTCGGCATTTCGCGGTTGCCGACATAGCGGCACGAACACACGACATGGGCGATATAGCCGGCGGCGAGATCGGCGCGCTTGCCGGTGCTGCTGTATTTGAGCCCGAGCCAGCCACCCGCGACCAGGCAGAGCAGCAGCGGCAGCCAGAACCACCAGCGTCGCATCAGGCTGTTGTTTCCCGGCGTTGCCGCACCTGCGCTTGCGTTCACTGGCCGCCCCCTTCTAACGTCGCACCATGCGGGGAAAACGAGACTCCATCAGCGCCATGCAAGCAAGCCTGTTTCTGCTCGCGGTGCTGGCGGCTGGCCCCGCACCGGCGGCGCCGGCGGTCGTGGCGCCTGCCGCGACAGCGCGCGCCGCCGCCGATGCGTTCTTCACCGATCCGCGCCTCGCCGAAACCCGTGGCCTGATCGTGCTGCAGGACGGCAAGCGCATCTATGAGCGCTATGCCCCCGGCTATGGCCCCGGCAATCGCTTCATTTCCTGGTCGATGGCGAAATCGCTGACATCGACGATCATCGGCGAGCTCGTTTCCGACGGCAAGCTGGAGATGGACAGCCCGGCGCCGGTGCCGGCGTGGCACAAGACCCCCGATGACCCGCGCGCGGCGATCACCTTGCGGCAACTGCTCCACATGGAATCGGGGCTGCAGCACATCGAATCCGATCCGCCCGAACGCGCCGACACCAACCGCGGGCTGTTTGCCGACAAAAGCGGCAATATCGTCGCCCATGCCGTATCGGCACCGCTGGGCGCAAAGCCCGGCACGGTGTTCCAATATTCGACGCTGACGACGCATATCCTCGCCGATATCGCCGTCCGCACGCTTGCGCCAACGGCGAAGACCCCGGCCGAACGCCGCGCCGCGATGCGCCGGTTCATTATTGATCGCATTTCCGGTCCGGCCGGCATGCCGTCGCTGCTGTGCGAATATGATCCAGCCGGCACGCTGCTCGGCGGATCGCTGTGCCATGCCTCGGCGCGCGACTGGGCCAATTTCGGGCAAATGTATCTCGACAACGGCATGGTCGCCGGCCGCCAGGTGGTGGCGCCCGACTGGGTGGCGTTCGTGCGCACCCCGGCGCCGACCAACCCGGGTTATGGCGGGCAGTTCTGGCTCAACCGGCTGCGCCCGGCGGGCAAGGAACCGGCGCTGTTCCCCGAAATGGGGCCGCCCGATGCCTATGCCGCGATCGGCCACCTTGGCCAATATGTCGTCATCGTGCCGTCGAAGCGGCTGGTCGTCGTCCGGCTCGGCAAGACGCAGGATGATGTACTGGGGCCGGTGCGGCCCGCGCTCGGCCGGCTGGTCAACAGCTTTGCAACGGTTGCCGCGCGGTGACCAAGCCCGACTATCGCATCATCGATATCAAGCTTGATGAACGCACGATCCTGTGGCGCAACGCCGATATCGAACAGGAACGCCGCGTCGCGATCTTCGACCTGCTCGAAGGCAATGTCTTTCAGCCGACAGGCGTCGAATCGCACGGCAACCATGGCCCCTACAAGGTCATGCTGGGAGTTGAGGAGGGGCGGTTGACCGTCGCCATCAGCGCTAACGACGACAGCGAGCTGGAAGCCTTTGTGCTGCCGCTGGCGCCGTTCCGCCGCACGGTGCGCGACTATTTCGCGATCTGTGACAGCTATTACCAAGCCATCCGCCAGGCGACGCCGCAGCAGATCGAAACCATCGACATGGCGCGTCGCGCCATCCACAACGATGCGGCTGAGGCGCTGAAGGATCGGCTGGAGCCCAAGGTCATCGTCGATTTCGATACCGCGCGGCGGCTGTTCACGCTGATATGCGTGCTGCATATTCGCGGGTGAACAGCCATTCGGCGATATCGTCGGCGTCGCGTTCCGACAGGATCGGAATGCGGACCTCGCCGCGGCTGTTGGGATCGGCAAGGATGCGTTCGGCATATCGGGCGCGCGCCTTGTCGGCGAGATCGGGATCATTGCGGAGCGCCGGTTGCCGCAGATAGAACAACAGGCTGTCGCGGTTGATGATCACGGCGAAATGCTGCGAATTTTCGGCATCGCGGATCTGCAGTTCGTGGATATCGCCCTTGGGCCGCGGCTGGGTGGCATAGCCGGCACGTTCGGCGGCGAGCACCAGCGCCAGATAGGCGCGGCGCAAATCACGCGACCCGCAATGTTCGAGATTGGCGAGATGTTCGGCAGTTTCGCTATACAGCAACGAATCGGTCATCGCGCTCTCCTGAACCCCGAATTTAACATTTCCTAAACAAGGTTGCCATGCATGTCTGTGCTCTCCGACCGCTGGATTCGTGAACAAGCTGTAACCACCGGCATGATCGAGCCCTTTGTCGAACGGCAGCAGCGCGGCGGCTGCATCAGCTATGGCCTGTCGTCCTATGGCTATGACGCGAGGGTGGCCGACGAATTCAAAATCTTCACCAATGTCGATTCGGCGATCGTCGACCCCAAGGATTTCCAGGCCAATTCGTTCGTCGATCGCAAGACCGACTGCTGCATCATCCCGCCCAACAGTTTCGCCCTGGCGCGGACGGTCGAATATTTCCGCATCCCGCGCGACGTGCTGGTCATCTGCCTTGGCAAATCGACCTATGCGCGCTGCGGCATCATCGTGAACGTGACGCCGCTGGAACCGGGCTGGGAGGGCCATGTCACGCTGGAGTTTTCGAACACGACGCCGCTGCCGGCCAAGGTCTATGCCAACGAAGGCGCCTGCCAGTTCCTGTTTCTCAAGGGCAATGAACCCTGCGAGGTCAGCTATGCCGATCGCGCCGGCAAATATATGGGCCAGCGCGGCGTGACGCTGCCCAAGCTTTAGACTTGCCGCCGCGCACGACCATCCCGACGTTGCAATCGCTGCGCGGCGTCGCGGCGCTGGTCGTGCTTTTGCACCACGCATCGTTCGTGTTTGCGACCCGGCCGGGATTTCGCGGCGCGCTGGAGGCGGTGTTCAACGCCCATGCCGCGGTGGCGGTGTTCTTCGTGCTGAGCGGCTTTGTGCTCAGCCGGTCGCTGGGTGCGGCGCCGCTGTCGGCCGGCGCCGTGCTGCGTTTCTGGTGGCGGCGGGGATTTCGCATCTATCCGGCGGCCTGGGCCGGGTGCGCGCTGGCGGTGGTCGTGCTGGCGCTGTTCGCCGGGGTGCCGACACCCGGCGCATCGCGCTGGTTCGCCACGATGCTGGCCCCGGCGCGGCTGGACGGGGCCGCGATCCTGCAGGATTTCGCCATGCTGAAGGTGACGCTGGTGCCGCCGCTATGGTCGGTGCGGGTCGAACTTGCCATGGCGCTGGTCATGCCGGCGCTATGGTGGCTGGTGCGACGCGGCTGGGCGTTGGCGCTGATTGTCGGCACCGGCAGCCTGTGTCTTGCGCTGGGGAGCGCCCATGCGCTGTTCGCCTATGCCTTTGCCTTTGCGCTGGGCAGCAGCCTGGCGCGCCATGACGACCTTTCGATCCCGCCGGCGGCTGCGCTCGCGGCGCTGGTGGCGCTGCTGTGCTTTCGCCGCATCGACCCGGCCTGGCATTTCGAAACCGGTTTCAACGCCGTTGTGCCGACCTTTGTCGAAAGCCTGGCCGGTGCCGTCGTCGTCGGTTTCCTGGCGCAGGGCGGCGGCCCGCGCTGGCTCGTTGCCGCACCGCTGGTGGCGCTCGGCGACGTCTCGTACAGCCTTTATGTGCTGCATTTCCCGATCCTCGTCGCGCTGTCGAAGCTGCCGGTTTTCACCGCCATGGCGCCTGAACCGGCAGCGCTGCTGCTGATGGTGCTGACGCTGGCCGCCACGCTGCCGCTGGCGCTGCTGTCATGGCGCTGGATCGAGCAGCCGGGCATCGCCATCGGCAGGAAATGGCAGCGTCATGCCGGTTGAAACGCGCAACGGGCTCGCCGCCGGCTTTGGCGCCTATCTGCTTTGGGGGCTGATGCCGCTTTACCTGCGGCTGCTGATCGGGCTGCCCGCCGCCGATGTGCTGGCGCATCGCATCTGCTGGTCGGTGCTCGTCGCAGCCATCGTTGTCGCCATAAGCCGTGGCGGTGCGCGGCTGATGGCGGCGCTGGTGCGGCCGCGCCTGCTCCTGCTGCTCGCGGCCAGCGCCATCTGCATTGCCGGAAACTGGCTCGTCTACACTTGGGCGGTGCTCAATGGCCATGTCCTCGACACGAGTCTCGGCTATTTCATCAACCCGCTGATCAGCGTCGTGTTCGGCGTCGTGCTGCTCGGCGAACGGTTGACGCCGCTGCAATGGCTGGCGGTCGGCTGCGCCGCAACGGGCGTCGTGGTGCTGACGGTGGCGCATGGCGACCTGCCGCTGGTCAGCCTGACGCTGGCGCTGTCGTTCGCGCTCTATGGCCTGATCCGCAAGCAGGCGGCGGTCGATGCGATCACCGGACTGTTCATCGAAACCGTCGTGCTGGCACCGCTGGCGCTCGGCTGGCTGCTGACCCGGCCGGCCGGCGGCTTTGACCTGCCCTTGCCGACGATGGCGGTGCTCGCTGCCGGCGGGCCGGCATCGGTGCTGCCGCTGATGCTGTTCGGCTTTGCCGCGCGCCGGCTGAAGCTGTCGACGATCGGCCTGATGCAATATATCGCTCCGACGATGGTCTTCCTGCTTGCGGTGTTCC
>JBBQKM010000070.1:0-10472 GCA_038326915.1 Sphingomonadales bacterium | reverse complement strand
CAAGTCACACCACCGCGTGCTGCAGGCCCGGCTCGACGCCCAGGCCGTCGACGAGGAAAGCGCCGAAGGGGCGTTTCGCGCGACCGCACTGTTCGGCGCGACCAGCCTGCTCAAGATCGACGAGGCCGGGCGTATCGTGATGACCGCCGGCCTGAAGGACCTTGGCGACATCACCGGCCATGTCTGGTTCGTTGCCGGCGGCAACTGGTTCCACATGTGGAACCCCTATCGCTATCTCGAACAGCCGGGCCTCGAGCCGCGGATGCTACGCATCCTGCGCCGCGAGATGGAAGCGCGCGGCCTGCCGGCAGTGGAGCCGGCGCGATGAGCCCGCATATCCCCGTCCTGCTCGCCGAAACGCTGGCGGCGCTGCGCCTCGGCCCCGGCGACATCTATGTCGATGCAACGCTGGGCGCCGGCGGCTATCTGCGCGCCGCGCGCGGTGCCGGGCTTGGCCGGGCGATCGGTTTCGACCGCGATGCCACCGCCATCGCGCTCAATGCCGATCTTGCCGGCCAGGCCGATGTCATCCTGATCAACCGGCCGTTCTCCGAAATGGAGGCCGGCCTTGCCGATCACGACATCGCCGCCGTCGATGCCATCGCCTTCGACATTGGCGTGTCGTCGATGCAGATCGACCAGCCGGAGCGGGGCTTTTCGTTCCAGGCCGACGGTCCGCTTGACATGCGGATGTCGCAGCAGGGCATGACCGCCGCCGATTTCATCAACGCCGCGACCGAATCCGAAATCGCCGACGTGCTGTTCAACCTCGGCGACGAACCCGGCGCGCGGCGCATCGCGCGCGCCATCGTCAACGATCGCCCGCTGACGCGCACATCGGAACTGGCGCGGTTGGTGCGCAGCGTGCTCGGCAACCAGCCGGGCAAGAAAAGCGACCCCGCGACGCGCACCTTCCAGGCGCTGCGCATCCATGTGAACGACGAGCTCGGCCAGCTCGACATGGGGCTGGAAGCCGCCGAACGCCTGCTGCGCCCCGGCGGGCGGCTTGCCGTCGTCAGCTTTCATTCGGCCGAGGACCGCCGCGTCAAGCTGTTCCTGCGCGACCGGTCGGGCGGGGCGCCGGCGGGATCGCGCCACCAGCCGGCGGCCATCCGGCCGCGGGCGCCGAGTTTCGAACGCCCGGCGCGCGCCGTGCGGGCTTCGGATGCCGAAGTTGCCGCCAATCCGCGCGCCCGCTCGGCGACCTTGCGCGCCGCTGTACGCACCGCCGCCCCGGCCTGGGCGGCAACCCCCGCACCAACCAGGAGGTCCGCATGAGGAACTATGGCGGTTCAGCGCTGATGCTGCTCGTCACCATGGCGGCGGCGATCGGCAGCTACACGGTCAATCTGAAAGTGTCGGGCGAGCGCGCCGAAGTTGACTCCCTGCGCCGCCAGATCGTCAGCGATGCCCGCGACATGCGCAATCTGCAGGCGGAACTGCGCACCCGCGCACGTTTCCCGGAAATGCAGCGCTGGAACGACAGCGTGCTGCAGATGTCGGCGCCATCGGCGCAGCAATATCTGCGCTCGCCGGTGCAGCTCGCCAGCTTCGGCGTCGCGCCGCCGGCTGTCGCTGTCCAGCCCGCGGTTCGCTATGCCGTCACCGCGCCGGTCCAGGCGGCGCCGGTCACCGATACCATCGTCCGCACCGCCTATGCCCGCGCCCCGGCGCCGGCGGCGACACTGGTGAATGCCAGCTATCAGGCACCGCCGCGCCGCGCCGCGCCCGTCGACACGATGGCGGACGACATCGGCACCAGCCTCGATGCCGTGCCGGCCACCGGCGCGCCGCGCGACCTGCTCCCCGACGGAGGGCAGTGAGCGACATCATGGCGGGATTGACGGCCCTTCCCTGGCGTATCGGTGGTTTTGGCGGTGGTGC
Organism: Sphingomonadales bacterium; assembly: GCA_038326915.1. Lineage (GTDB taxonomy): Bacteria > Pseudomonadota > Alphaproteobacteria > Sphingomonadales > Sphingomonadaceae > Sandarakinorhabdus. The sequence goes on along the minus strand of JBBQKM010000070.1, from coordinate 8,588 downwards.
GCCGACGCCGCAGCTGCCGATCGCCGGCCAGCGCCAGGCGGCGCAAAGCCTCGCGCGCCAGCGGCTGGTGGTGCTGCTGCTGCTGTTCCTCGCCGTGCCGGCGGTGCTGGCGTTGCGGCTGACCGATCTTGCGGTGTTCGAGGCGCAGCCTGCCAACACCCGCGCCACGATCAGCGCCGCGCCACCGCGCGCCGACATCCTCGATCGCAATGGCGTCGAGCTGGCGCGCACCTTCGAAGCCTTTGCCATTTCGGTCGAGCCACGCAAGCTGGCGGGCAACCCGCAACTGCTGGCGCGCAGGATTGCCGCGATCCTGACCGACAAGTCCGAGGCCGAAATCCTGATGGAGCTGACCCACAAGGGCCAGTTCCGCTACATCGCCCGCCGCGTGCTGCCGAGCGAGGCCAAGCGCATCAACGATCTTGGCGAGCCCGCCATCTACCTGCGCCGCGAGGCGGAGCGGCTGTACCCGAATTTCAACCTCGCCAGCCATGTCATTGGCTATACCAACGACAAGGGCGTCGGCGCCGTCGCGCTCGAAAAGGCGTTCGACAAGCGGCTTGCCGACGATGCGACACGGGGCAGCCCGCTGCAGCTTGCGCTCGACGTGCGGGTGCAGCAGGCGCTCGAGCATGAATTGCGCAGCGTCTATCTCGACCAGCGCGCCGATGGCGCCGCCGGCATCGTCATGGATGTCCGCACCGGCGAAGTCGTGGCAATGACGTCGCAGCCCGATTTTAACCCCAATGCGCCGGGCAAGAGCGACGACGCGTCGCGCTACAACCAGGCGACGTTCGCGACGTTCGAGCTCGGTTCGACGTTCAAGGCGTTCACCATCGCCAGCGGGCTCGACACCGGCGTCATCCCGTCGATGCAAAAGACCTGGGACGCGACGCGGCCGCTGGTCATCGGCAATCGCGTCATCCACGACGACCATGCGCTCAACCGCTGGCTCAACGTCCCCGATATCTTCATCCATTCGTCGAACATCGGCACGGCGCGCATCGCGCAGGAAATCGGCCGCGACCGCCAGCGCGCGATGCTCGACAAGCTGGGGTTCCTCAACCAGGTCGATTTCGAACTCGGCGAGCGGTCGCGGCCACAATTTCCGCCGCTGTCGAACTGGGGCGAGATCGCCACGATGACGATCGGCTATGGCCATGGCATCTCGGTGACGCCGCTCCACCTCGCCGCCGGCTATGCGGCGCTGGTCAACGGCGGCATCTATCACAATCCGACGCTGCTCAAGGCCAAGCCGGGCGTGCCCATCGCCGGCCACCGGGTGTTCGGCGCCGCCACGTCGGACACGATGCGCGCGCTGCTGCGGCTGGTCGTCACCAGCGGCACCGGGCGCAAGGCCGATGCACCGGGCTATCGCGTCGGCGGCAAGACCGGCACCGCCGAAAAGGTGCTCAACGGCCGCTATATCCACGGGCAGAACATCTCGACCTTTGCGGCCGCCTTTCCGATGGATGCGCCGCGCTATGTCACGGTGATGATGATCGACAACCCCAAGGGCAGCAAGGCGAGTTTCGGCTTCAAGACCGCCGGCATGACGATCGCCCCGGCAACGAGCCGGCTGGTCGCCAGGATCGGCCCCTTGCTCGGCATCCAGCCCGATGCATCGCAGGACATGGACCTGAGCGCAGTGTCGCCCAAGGCCGCCGACACGGTCGAGGAATAACCGGTGCGGCTTGGCGACCTTGCTGGCGGCGGCAGCAGCGCAACCGTCACCGGCTTCGCCCTTGATCACCGCAAGGTCGCGCCGGGCACGATCTTCGGGGCGTTCCGCGGCGCCCGCGTCAATGGCGAGGACTATATTCCCGCCGCCATCGCCGCCGGTGCCATCGCGGTGGTGACGCGGACCGGCGTTGCCGTCGATGGTGCCTTTGCCATCCATGCCGATGAACCGCGCGCGGTCTTTGCCCGGCTGGCGGCGAAATTCTTTGCACCGTTCCCGCCCGTCACGGTGGCGGTGACCGGCACCAACGGCAAGACCTCCACCGCCGAACTGACGCGGCAGCTGTGGCACCAGGCCGGGCATGTTGCCGCCAGCATCGGCACGCTGGGGGTGACGACGGCGTCCGAACAGGTGTCGACCGGGCTGACGACACCCGATGTGGTAACGTTTCTCGCCAACATGGCGGGACTGCAGCGCGAAGGCATCACCCACGCCAGCTTCGAAGCGAGCAGCCACGGCCTCGACCAGTATCGCACCGAAGGCCTGCCGGTTGCCGCCGCCGCCTTCACCAATTTGTCGCGCGATCACCTTGATTATCACGGCACGATGGAGGCCTATTTCGCCGCCAAGTTGCGGCTATTCACCGAGGTCGTCGATGGCGATGGCGCGGTGGTCGTCTGGGCCGATGATGGAGGCTTCTCGGCCGGGGTGATCGCGGCGGCGCGCGCTCGCGGCCTGCGGCTACTGACGGTGGGGACGGCGGGCGAAACGCTGCGCCTGGTGTCGCGCACGCCGACGCAGCTGGGCCAGACACTCGAAATCGCAAGCGACGGCGCGACGCACAAGGTGCAGCTGCCGCTGATCGGCGCCTATCAGGCCGCCAATGCGCTTGTGGCCGCCGGCCTTGTCATCGCCACCGGCGGCGGGGTTGCCGCCACCCTGTCCAACCTCGCGCGCGTCCAGCCGGTGCGCGGCCGGCTCGAACGCGCCGTCATCGCGCGCTCGGGCGCCGCGGTCTATGTCGACTATGCCCATACGCCCGACGCGCTGGAGGCGGCTGCGGCAGCGCTGCGTCCGCATGTGAAGGGGCGGTTGATCCTGGTGTTCGGCGCCGGCGGTGACCGCGACCAGGGCAAGCGGCCGCTGATGGGCGCCACCGCCATGCGCACCGCCGACATGGTGATCGTCACCGACGACAATCCGCGCAGCGAGGCTGCCACCACGATCCGCGCTGCCATCATGGCAGCAGCGCCAGGCGCCGCCGAGATCGGCGACCGCCGCACTGCCATCGCCGCCGCGATTGCCGCCAGCGGCGCCGACGATATCGTGCTGATCGCCGGCAAGGGCCATGAACAGGGCCAGATTGTCGGCGACCGGGTGCTGCCGTTCGACGATGTCCAGGTCGCGCGGGAATGCGCCGCATGACCGCTCCGGTTTTACCCCTATGGAGTGCCACCGAAATCGCCGCCGCCACCGGCGGCACCACGCATGGCGATTTCAGCGCCAATGGCGTCACCTTCGACAGCCGCGAGGTCATCGGCGGCGAACTGTTCGTCGCACTGCGCGGCGAGGCAACCGACGGCCATCGCTTCCTGCCGCAGGCGATCGACCGCGGCGCTGCCGGATTGCTGGTCTCCGAACCCGTCGATCATCCGCACGTCCGCGTCACTGACACCACCGCCGCGCTGTCGGCGCTCGCCGCCGCGGCGCGCGACCGGGCGCCGGCGCTGCGCATCGGCGTCACCGGCTCGGTCGGCAAGACCGGGGTCAAGGAGGCGCTGCGGCTGGCGCTGGGGCGCTTTGCCCCCGATGCCGTCCACGCGTCGGTCAAAAGCTACAACAACCATACCGGCGTGCCCTTGAGCCTGGCGCGGATGCCGCGCGACACCCGCTTCGGCGTGTTCGAAATGGGCATGAACCACGCCGGCGAATTGACCGCGCTGTCGGCGCTGGTGCGGCCCGACATCGCCATCGTCACCTGGGTTGCCTCGGCGCACCGCGAATTCTTCGCGACCGAGGAGCTGATCGCCGATGCCAAGGGCGAGATCTTCTCGGGGCTGCAGCCGGGCGGCACCGCGATCATCCCCCATGACAATGCGCATCGCGACCGGCTGCTCGGCCATGCCCGGGGACATGCAGCCAACATCGTCACCTTCGGGCTCGATCCCGCCGCCGATGTCCATGCCGAAACCCATGTTCTCCACCCCGATTGTTCGTGCGTCACGGCGCGGATCGGCGACCACCGGCTGACCTTCAAGATCGGCATGGCCGGCAGGCACTGGGTCGGCAATGCGCTGGCCGTGCTGGCGGCGGTCCATGCCGCCGGCGGCGACCTCGCGCTTGCCGGGCTGGCGCTGGCCGAACTGTCCGATTTGCCCGGCCGCGGGCAACGCCTGCGCGTGGCGGCCAAGGGCGGCCATGCCGTGGTCATCGATGAAAGCTACAATGCCAATCCGGCGTCGATGGCGGCGTCGCTGGCGGTGCTTGCCGAAATCGCGCCGGCGCGGGCCGGCAAGCGGCTGGCGCTGCTGGGCGCGATGCGCGAACTTGGGCCGCTGTCGGACCAGTTCCACGCCGATCTGGCACCACATGTGGTGGCTGCCGGCGTTTCGAGCATAATAGTTGTGGGTAACGAGATGAAACCGCTGGCGGCGGCGCTCGCCCGGCGGCTAGATGTTCGCCACGTTGCCGATGCACCCGCCGCGCAGACCGAGATCGATCGGCTGCTCGGTGCGGATGATGTCCTGCTGGTCAAGGGTTCCAACAGCCTGCGGCTCGGCGATGTCGTCGCAACGCTGCGCGATCGGGAGACAGCCGCTTGATCAACGCACTGGCCTATTGGGCGGGCTTCGAGGGCATCCTCAACCTGTTCCGCTACATCACCTTTCGATCGGTGGGGGCGCTGGTGACCGCGCTGGTCATCGCGCTGTTCATCGGGCCGCGCTTCATCACCTTCCTGCGCAGCAAGCAGGGCAAGGGCCAGCCGATCCGCGAGGATGGCCCGGCGTCGCATCTGCTGACAAAAAAGGGCACGCCGACGATGGGCGGGCTGATGATCCTAATTGCGCTGACCGTGTCGACCCTGTTGTGGATGGACACCGGCAACGGCTTTGTCTGGGCCAGCCTGTTCGTGACGCTGGGGTTCGGTGCCATCGGTTTCATGGACGATTACGACAAGGTGACAAAGCGCAGCCACAAGGGCGTTTCGGGCCGCACCCGGCTGCTGATCGAATTCTTTATCGCCGGGCTCGCCTGCACCTGGATTGCCAGCAAGACCGGCACGACGCTGTATCTGCCGTTCCTCAAGGATACCGGGCTGGCGCTGGGTTTCGTCTACATCGCCTTTGCCGCCTTCATCGTCACCGGCTTCGGCAATGCGGTGAACCTGACCGATGGCCTCGACGGCCTTGCCACCATGCCGGTCGTCATCGCCGCGGCGGCGTTCGCGATCATCGCCTATCTCGTCGGCAACATCCGCTTTTCGGATTATCTAGGGATCCACCATGTGCCGGGATCGGGGGAACTGGCGGTGTTTGCCGCGGCGCTGATCGGCGCGTGCCTGGGGTTCCTGTGGTACAATGCGCCGCCGGCGGCGGTGTTCATGGGCGACACCGGCAGCCTTGCGCTGGGCGGCGCGCTCGGCAGCATCGCGGTGATCACCAACCATGAACTGGTGCTCATCGTCATCGGCGGGCTGTTCGTTCTCGAAACCGTCAGCGTCATCGTCCAGGTCGCCAGCTTCAAGATGACCGGCAAGCGGGTGTTCCGCATGGCGCCGATCCACCATCATTTCGAACAGTTGGGCTGGGCGGAATCGACTGTCGTCATCCGTTTCTGGATCATTTCCATCGTGCTGGCGCTCGCCGGCCTCGCGACGCTGAAGCTGCGGTGATCACCAGCCCCGCCTTTGCCGGGAAGACCTATGGCGTCTACGGGCTTGCCCGCAGCGGCCGGGCAACCGTCGCCGCGCTTGCCGCGTCGGGGGCACGCACGCTGAACTGGGATGACGGCGAGGCGGCGCGCGCCAGCTTCGCCAAGGATGATTGCGGGCCGCTGATCAACCTCCACGACATCGATCTGACCGGCCTCGAGGCGCTGGTCGTGTCCCCCGGCGTGCCGCATTCGGCGCCGCTGTTCGTCAAGGCGACCTCCGCGGGGGTGCCTATCATCGGCGATATCGAGCTGTTTGCCCAGGCGCGCGATGCCCTGCCCGAACACCGCGTCGTCGGCATCACCGGTACCAACGGCAAGTCGACGACGACCGCGCTCATCCACCACATGCTCGCCACCGCCGGGGCGCCGACGCTGATGGGGGGCAATATCGGGCTGCCCATCCTCGCGCAGGCGCCGCTGCCGGCGGGTGGCGTCTATGTCCTCGAACTCAGCAGCTATCAGCTCGACATCACCTTCAGCCTCGATTGCGACGTCGCAATCCTCCTCAACATCACCCCCGATCATCTCGAGCGCCATGGCAGCATGGCCGCCTATGTCGCCGCGAAGGCGCGGCTGTTCGCGATGCAGTCGCCGTTCCGGCCCGCGATTATCGGTCTCGATGCCGAAACCGAGCATGATGTGCTCGATGCCGCCGAAGAGCCGGAGATCCAGTTCATCGAGGATGTCGACGCCGGCAACCAGGCCGAATGGCCGGCGCTGCAGGGGCCGCACAATCTGCAGAATGCCCGCGCCGCGATCGCCGCCTGTGCGGCGCTGGGGCTGACCGATGACGAGATCGCTACCGGCCTGCGCAGCTATCCCGGCCTGCCGCACCGCATGGAGCGCATCGCCGAAAAGGCCGGGGTGCTGTGGATCAATGATTCAAAGGCGACCAACCCCGACAGCACGGCGCCGGCGCTGGCGGCGTTTCCCGGCACCCACTGGATCGCCGGCGGCCAGCCCAAGGGCAAGGATCTCGACGCCGTGAAGCCCTATCTGCAGGACGTCCGCGCCGCCTATCTGATCGGCGATGCGGCGCCGCTGTTTGCCGAATTGCTGGCGCCGCTGCTGCCCAAGGTTACCCAGTCGGGCACGCTTGCCCGGGCCGTGGCCGATGCGGCCGCCGCGGCGCGCCCGGGTGATACCGTGCTGTTGTCGCCGGCGTGCGCCAGTTTCGACCAGTTCCGTGATTTCGAGGCACGCGGCGACGCGTTCCGTGCCCTGGTGGAGGCCCTGTAATGGCGACGCGTCCCTGGACCCCGGTGCCGGCTGCGTTCTCGCGCGGCGACCGCAGCTGGCTCGGCCGCTGGTTCTGGACCACCGACAAGCTGCTGCTGACCTTTGTCTTTGCGCTGATCGGCATCGGCATCATCGCTGTCGCCGCCGCGTCGCCCGCCGCCGCCCAGCGGCTGTCGGGCGCCGCGTTCAAATATGACGACCTGTATTTCCTCAAGCGCCAGATCTTCTGGGTGATCATCGGCCTGCCGCTGATGCTCGGCGTGTCGATGCTGCCGATCCACTGGGCCAAGCGTGTCGGGCTGATCGGCACGGTCGTGTTCCTGGTGGCGCTGCTGCTGGTGCCGCTGATCGGCGCCAACACCAACGGTGCCCAGCGCTGGATCGCCATTCCGGGCTTCCAGTTCCAGCCGTCAGAATTCTTCAAGCCGATGTTCATCGTCACCACTGCCTGGCTGCTGGCGCTGCGCTTCGATGATCGCACCATCCCGACGATGCAGCTCAGCTTCGGCCTGCTGCTGGTGGTCGCCGTGCTGCTCATCCGCCAGCCGGATTTCGGCCAGACCGCGCTGATCACGATTGTCTGGCTGGTGCAGGCCGTGCTCGCCGGCATGTCGCTGTGGGTGCTCGGCGTGCTGGCCTTTGTCGGCACTGTCGGGCTGGGCATCGCCTATCTGACTGTCGATCACGTCTCGGCGCGCATCGACAAGTTCCTCACCGGCGGCGGCGATACCTATCAGATCGACCGCGCGCTCGATTGCTTTCGCGCCGGCGGGCTGTTCGGCGTCGGGCCGGGCGAGGGCCAGATGAAATTCCGCCTGCCCGAGCCGCAGACCGACTATATCTTTTCGGTGATCGGCGAGGAATTCGGCATGATCGCCTGCCTCGTCATCGCCGGGCTGTATATCGCCATCGTCGTGCGGGTGTTCCTGATGCTGCTCGACGAGGATGAACCGTTCGTGGTGCTGGCAGCCGGCGGCCTTGCCACCCAGTTCGGCCTGCAGGCGACGATCAACATGGCGGTCAATTTGAAGCTGATGCCGTCGAAGGGCATGACCCTGCCGTTCATCAGCCATGGCGGATCGTCGTTCATCGCCCTCAGCCTCGGCATGGGGCTGTTGCTGGCGCTAACCCGGCGCAATCCGTTCCTCAAGGCTTCGCCCTACGTCAAGCGCTGGCGGGCCGGGTGACGGAATTGCTATCTTTGCGCGCTGGCGCGACGCGGGGCCCCTTTGTCCTCGCTGCCGGTGGCACCGGTGGCCATATGGTGCCGGCGCATGTGCTGGCGCAGGAACTGGTGGCGCGCGGCCATGCCGTGCATTGGGTGACAGACACGCGCGGGCTGCGTTTTCCCGGCCTGTTCGAAGGGGTGCCGAGGACGGTAGTGGACAGCGGATCGCCCGGGCGTTCGGGCTGGCGCAGCGCGCCGGCGGTGGCCATGCAGATCTGGCGCGGGCGGCAGGCGGCGCGCGCGCTGTTCCGGCAGCTGCAGCCGCGCGCCGTGATCGGTTTCGGTGGCTATCCGGCCCTGCCCTCCCTGCTGGCGGCGCTGTCGCTGCGGCTGCCGTCACTGGTTCATGAACAGAATGCCGTGTTGGGGCGGGTCAACCGGTTTCTGGCACCGCGGGTGGCACGCATCGCCACCAGTTATCCCCGGGTGCGCCGCATGGCGCCCGAATGGGCGCGCAAGACGGTGTTGACCGGCAACCCGGTGCGCGCCGAAATCCGCGCGGCGCGG
>JBBQKM010000069.1:0-10504 GCA_038326915.1 Sphingomonadales bacterium | reverse complement strand
CGCCATGTCGGTCACTTCGCGAAACTGCCCGTCGACGGCCGGCAACGGCGGCTTGGGATGCTCGAGCGGACGGGCGTTCTCGTCGCTGGCTTCGGGTTTGCGGCCGAAGACCATCGCGACGCGGCCGGCGGGATTGAACTTCACCACCATGTTAGATCCCTTGTCGGCCACCCAGATATTGCCGGCGGGATCGACGCGTGTCGCATGGGCATATGACCAGGCGTAAAGATGATGGCCGATCTCGCGGACATAGCGGCCATTGGCATCGAATTCGAGCAACTGGGCGGCGGCCGCGGCATAGGCTGGCCCTTCGGTGTTGCCGCGATGGACCACATAGACCTGCCCGGCCTTGCCGACCGCAACGCCGGCCACTTCGCCCAGATGCAGGTCGGTCGGGGGTTTCAGGAAATCGACCGCATCGAAACGAATTTCCGGGGCCTCCTGCGCTGCACTTGCCGTGGCCAGCAGCACAGCACAAAGTCCAATCGCGCGCAGCATGTTGCGTCCTCCCGCTGAAGTCAGGCCTGATGTACCGCCTCTGCGCCCGCCACGATAGACACTGTCAGGCTAACTGCGCCGGCGCCGAAATTCGAAACTAATTCAACTGTTTATGGCGATGCAACTTGCAGCGACGCAGCGAGGTGCCGGCAAGTCGTAGCATTACGACGAGGTGCCTCGCCGCAAAGGCATTGAAACAGCGATGAAAAGTGCGAGTCACAGACCAGCAGTTCACTGCAGATAGGGTGTCGTCTTGGGCTTCAGAGATCGAATCGCAGTGTCGGTAAGAGACATTTGGGGGCCTCCTGTTTTGGGGCTTTTCAAAAGGCCCCCAAAAAGGCCCCCAGATTTCGCCGAACGGGAGCGAAAGCTGGCGACCGATCCAGCGTCTAATGTATCGGATTTGTTTGATTTTTTCAACGTTTCGCGGACTGTGGCGAACGGAGAAATGGTGCCGCTTAGGTGACTCGAACACCTGACCCCATCATTACGAATGATGTGCTCTACCGGCTGAGCTAAAGCGGCAACGGAGCGCGCCTGTAACAGGCAGTTGCGCGGACGGCAAGCGTGCTGCGGCGGATTCAACCGCGATCGTTGGGCGCCGTTACCAAGAGCTGTGATACCAGTACTGGAAAGGGCCGGTCATGCGCACTGGATGGGGCGGCGAGGCGGGGGATTGCCGGTTCGATCTGCCGCCGCACATCGGGCCGGCCGAGCGGCGGCTGGCGGCGCTGGCGGTGGCGGCCTGGGAAGTCGGCGGCTTTCGGCGTGTCGCGGGGCTTGACGACAACAGCGTGATGATCACGGATGTCGCCGCTGAGCCGGTCATTGCCAGTATTGGCGCGCTGCTGGGGGCCGCCTTCGGGCTCGCCCGCGGCATGGCGCTGGCTGGCCGCTCCGGCCTGCCGGCGGAAATGCGCGTCGTGTGCGACCTCGTGCGGATGCACCCGGTGCCCGCACCTTTCGAGGCCGAGTTGCCGGGGCATGGTCGCGGGCTGTTGCTCGTGCGGGGTATCGCGTTGCCGCTGTTCGATGGCGAGCGTGCCAGCGGCGCCGTGCAGATCATACTCAGCTGGCGGGAGGGACTGAATCGCGCCGCCACGATGCGTTTGCAGCGCGAAATCGGTGTGGCGTTGCGGCATTTGCCGTCGAAAACGACAAGAATTGATCCGTTCCAGTGCAATTCTGTTGGTTGACGCGTCGGTGAACTTGCCCTTCGCACTGCCCCGGACGCATAAGCGCGCCGCCACCGGCAAGCGGAGTGTCACAGTGTCGAATGCAGCCAAGGGGTCCCGTGCGGCCACCGATGCCTCCGCGGGAACGGCAACGGAGGCGGCGTTGGCGGGTGCGCTGTTCGACAAGGCGCTGCCCGGTGAGCTGGAAAATCTCGATCCCGACGGCCGGGCCGCCATCGCACAATTTGTCGCCGCCGCCGCCACGCTACGCCCGGCTGGCGCCGCCGTCGTCCATCTTGAGCCCGCCGAGACCGATGCCGCCGCGCCGGGGCGCCGCCGCATGGCGCTGGCGATCATCGGTGACGACCGGCCGTTCCTCGTCGATTCGACGTCTGCTGCAATCACGGCCGCCGGGCTCGAAATCGACCGGCTGCTGCATCCGGTCGTCGATGTGCGCCGTGATGCCGATGGCCGGCTGCTGGCGGTGGTCGGCATCGCCGAAGGCGCGGCAGCCCCGGGTATCACGCGCGAATCGATCATCTATGTCGAGCTTGAACGCACCGGTGCCAAGGCGCGCGCCGAACTCGTCGCCAGCCTGCAGCAGGTGCTTGCCGATGTTGCTGCAGCCGTCGCCGACTGGCCGCCCATGCTGGCCGCTTTGCGCGGCGCCATCAAGGCGATGGAGGCCAACCCGCCGCCCGTCGCGCCCCATCGCGCTGCCGAGGCGACAGCGTTCCTCGATTGGCTTGCCGAGGACAATTTCACGCTGCTCGGCGTTCGCCGCTATGAACTCGACGGCGATCTTGATGATCCTGCGATGCAGCCGGCCAGCGAGGCCGGACTGGGGCTGCTGCGCGATGGCGATTATCCGCTGTGGACGGGGCAGGCCGGCCCATCCGATACCCCGCGCGCGCTGAAGGCGCTGCTCGCCTCGCCCGAACCCTTGCTGATCACCAAGGCCGGTGCCGTTGCGACCGTCCACCGCCGCGTCAATGCCGACCTGGTGGCGGTCAAGGGCTTTGATCGCCAGGGCCGGGTGACCAGCGAGACGCGTTTCCTCGGCCTTTACACATCCGCCGCGCTGGCGACGTCGCCGCGCCAGATTCCGCTGCTGCGCAGAAAGGTTGCCGAAGTCATCGACGATCTCGGCTTTTCGCCCGCCGGCCATACCGGCAAGGCGCTGGTGCACGTGCTGGAAGCTTTCCCGCGCGAAGAATTGTTCGAGGCGTCGGCCGCGCGGTTGAAGACGATGGCGCTTGGCCTGTTGTCGCTGCTCGACCGGCCGCGGCCCAAATTGTTTGCGCGGCCTGACCTGTTCGGGCGCTTTCTGTCTGTTCTCGTCTATGTGCCGCGTGACAGCTACACCAGCGGTGTGCGTGAAAGTGTCGGGCGGATGCTCACCGACACCACCGGCGGGCGCCTGAGCCGCTTCGAGGTGGAGCTGCGATCCGAAGGGCTGGCGCGTGTCCACTACGTCGTCGCGATGCCGGAAGGCGCCGCCGCCAGCTTCGACGATGCGGCAGAGGACGATCTCGATCGCCGTTTGCGCCAGATGGTCCGCGGCTGGGACGAAGATCTGGAAGCCGCGCTGCGCATCGTCGCCGGGCCGACGCGCGCGGCCCGGCTGACGATCAGCCACGGCCGGGCGTTTTCGCCGAGCTACCGGTCACAGCACAGCCCCGACGAGGCGGCGGCCGATATCCTGGCGCTTAGCCAGTTGCACGACGAGGACGGCCGTGGCGTCCGCCTGTTGCGTGCCGCCGGCGATGCACCGAACCAGCTGCGGCTGAAGGTCTATCGGCTCGGCAAGATCATCCCGCTGTCGGAAGCTGTGCCGGTGCTCGAAAACTTCGGGTTGAGGGTGATCGAGGAATTCCCCTTCGATCTCGCCGGCGGACGGCTCGGCTGGATCCATGATTTCCTGCTCGAGGTGACCGAGCCAGAGGCGCTGGCCGATTGGGAGGCGCTGCGCGCCCGCGTCGAGCCTGCGCTGACCGCGGTGCTGACCGGGGCGCATGAGAACGACCTGTTCAATTCGCTGACCGTCGCCTGCCGGCTCGACGCCGAAGCCGCTGGCTGGCTGCGCGCCTATTTTCGCTACATGCGCCAGACCGGTGTCACCTATGGCCTGGCGACGGTGGTCGATGCCCTGCGCCGCTATCCGGCGATCACCCGTGACCTTGTTGGCCTGTTCTGCGCGCGCTTTGGCCTGGGGCTGGCCGATCGCGATGGCGAAACAGCGGCGCGGCTCGCGGCGATAGAAGCAGCGCTGCTGGACGTGGCGTCGATCGACGACGATCGCATCCTGCGGCTGTATCGTTCGGTGATGCTGGCGACGCTGCGCACCAATGCCTTTGTGCCCGGCGGGCCTGAGGCGCTGGCCTTAAAGCTGGACAGCCATGCGGTGCCCAATCTGCCGCCACCGGTGCCGTATCGCGAAATTTGGGTCTACAGCCCCCGCGTCGAGGGCATCCACCTGCGCGGCGGCCCGATCGCTCGCGGTGGCCTGCGATGGTCCGACCGGCGCGACGATTTCCGCACCGAAGTGCTTGGCCTCGTCAAGGCGCAAAAGGTCAAGAACACTGTCATCGTGCCGACCGGCGCCAAGGGCGGATTCTACCCCAAGCAATTGCCACCGGCCAGCAATCGCGATGGCTGGCTCGCCGAAGGCACCGAAAGCTATCGCATCTTCATCCGCGCGTTGCTGTCGCTGACCGACAATCTGGCCGCCGATGGCAGCAATATCCCGCCTGCCGATGTCACCTGCCACGACGCGCCCGACCCCTATCTGGTCGTGGCGGCCGACAAGGGCACTGCGACGTTTTCGGATACCGCCAACGCCATTGCCGAGGCGCATGGCTTCTGGCTCGGCGATGCCTTCGCCAGCGGCGGCCGCAACGGCTATGACCACAAGGCGATGGCGATCACTGCGCGCGGTGCCTGGATTTCGGTGCAGCGGCATTTCCGCGAACTGGGCACCGATGTGCAGACACAGCCGATCCGCGTGGCCGGCGTCGGCGACATGTCGGGCGATGTGTTCGGCAACGGCATGCTGCTGTCGCCGGTCATCAAGCTGGTGGCAGCATTTGACCACCGGCATTTCTTCTTCGATCCCGATCCCGACATGGCGGCCAGCTTTGCCGAGCGCCAGCGGATGTTCGCACTGCCGCGCTCGAGCTGGGACGATTATGATCGCAACGCGATTTCGGCCGGCGGCGGCGTCTATCCCCGCAGCCTGAAATCGGTGCCCTTGTCGCCGCCGGTGCAGGCGATGCTCGGTATCACGGCAGACAGCCTCAGCCCGTCGGAACTGATCACCGCTATCTTGAAGATGAAGACCGATCTTTTGTGGTTCGGCGGCATCGGCACCTATGTGAAGGCGAGCAGCGAAAGCAATGCCGACGCCGGTGATCGCGCCAATGATGCACACCGCATCGATGGCCGCGATATCGGCGCGCGGGTGGTCGGCGAAGGCGCCAACCTGGGCGTGACCCAGGCGGGCCGCATCGAATTCGGCGGCAAGGGCGGACGGATCAACACCGATTTCATCGACAACAGCGCTGGCGTCGATTGTTCGGACAACGAGGTCAATATCAAGATCGCGCTTAATGCCGAGGTTATCGCCGGGCGCTTGAGCGCGGCCGACCGCGACGCGCTGCTTGTCGAAATGACCGACGATGTCGCGCAACTGGTGCTCGCCGACAATATCCTGCAGACACAGGCGCTGTCGATCGCCGAACGCGGCGGCGCCCCGGCGCTGGCGGGGCATATCCGGCTTATCCAGACCCTCGAGGCAAGCGCGGCCGAGCTCGACCGCAAGGTCGAAGGCCTGGCCAGCGACGAGGTGCTCGGGCAGCGCGGCCGCAACGGTGGCGCGCTGGAACGGCCCGAACTCGCCGTCGTGATGGCCTATGCCAAAATGGCGATCTATGACGCGTTGACGGCGCCGGCTGGGGCCGCCGCAGCGCCGCTCGTCGATGATCCGCTGCTCGTTCCCGATCTGCACGCGGCGTTTCCAGCGGCGATGCGCGATCGCTTTGCCGCCGCCATCGACGGCCATCGCCTGCGCCGCGAACTGATCGCGACAAAGCTGACCAACGAACTCGTCAATCGCGGCGGGCTTGGCCTCGCTTTCGAACTGGCCGAGGAACTCGGTGTCGGGCTCGCCGATGTAGCGGCGGCATTTGTCGCCGCGCGGGCGCTGTTCGATTTTCGGGCGCTATGGTCGGCGATCGACGCGGCGCCGGTGGCCGGGCCGGTGCATCTCGACCTGCAGGTGGCCGGGATCGCCGCTCTGCGCAGCCAGATGGCCGATCTGATCCGCCAGGCCGATGGCGTCAGCCCGTCCGCTCTGGTCGCGCGGCTGCAGCCGAGCCTCGGCCGGCTGGCGGGGTCGCTCGATGCGGTCTTGCGGCCGGAATTGCGCGCGCATCTCGACCGCTACACCGCCAATCTGACCGCGCTGGGGGCGCCGGCCGATATCGTTGCGGCGTTGAATCGGATCGAGGCACTCGACGGCGCGGTCGGCGTCGGCCTGCTCGCGAGCGACCTCGGCAGCGACGAGGCGACGACAGCGGCCGCCTACACGATGCTGGGGGAGGCCACCGGGCTCGACTGGGCCAAGGGCGCGGCGGCATCGCTCGACCCGAGCGATCCCTGGGAACGGCTGCTCCAGGCGGGGCTGGTGCGCGATTTCGAACAGCTGCGGCTCGATCTGCTGCGGCGGATAGTGACCAGGGGCAGCGATCCGGCGGCGGTGGTGGCCGACTGGCTGAAAGATCACGCCGACGCAGTAGCGCGGATTGCCGGGCCGGTGGCGCGGGCGCGGTCGGGTGGCGTGGTGACGACGGCGATGCTGGCGCATCTGGCGAGCCAGGCGCGGGTGGTGCTGGGTTAGGGGTTCGGTTCGCGGCGGCGATGAACCCGCGCCGCGCGAGGCCCTAGAAATCCAGCTTGTCGTAGTGGACCGGGGGCGGCAGGCCCTCCATCCGTTCACCGAGCAGCGGGCGGAAGGCCGGGCGCGATTTCAGCGCCGAATACCAGATGCGCGCCGGTTCATGCCCATCCCATTCGACACCGCCGAGGTAATCGGCGACCGAGATCTGCGCCGCCGCGGCGATATCGGCAAGGCCGAAGGCCGGCCCCGACAGCCAGCGCCGGCGATCGAGCAGGAAATCGAGATAATCGAGATGCGCCTCGGCATGGCGCGCCGCACCGCGCACGGTGGCGGCATCGGGCGCCTCGCGCAGCACGATGCGTTTGTACATGCGTTCGGTCAGCAGCGGGGCTGTAACCTCGGCATAAAATTTCTGGTCGAACCAGGCGATCAGCCGCCGCGCCTCGGCGCGTTCCTCGGGCCCCGCGCCCAGCAACGGCGTGCGCGCCACGGTTTCTTCGAAATAATCACAGATCGCCGCGCTGTCGGCCAGGGTGATGTTGCCGTTCTGGATCACCGGCGTCTGCCCGGCCGGGTTCAGCGCGGCAAAGGCATCTCGCCGTTCCCAGGGATATTCGCGCACCAATTCAACGGTAATGCCCTTTACCGCACAGGCAAAGCGCACCTTCCGACTGAACGGACACAAGGGATATTGGTGGAGCCGCCACATGATCGAAATACATTCTTAACGTCTCTGCGCCACGAAGGAAGAGGGATTATTACGGAACTTCCGATACTTCCCGGACGACCTTGTCTTAATCGTTCAAGCGCACGCCGCTAGGCAATCCCCTATTGCATCCGGATTGCTGCTGGCAGCCGTGCCTATCGCAGCGACAACACACGCGTTGTGCCCGCGATCAAGGCAGAAACGCATGGCCGGGCAAATGGTCCCGCAGTCAGGCCTTGTTGCGCTTCGGTTTTGCCAGCTGGGCGGTCAGCTTCGCCACTTCGGCTTCCAGCGCGGCGATCTTCATCGCCTGGTTGACGATGATGTCCTGCAACGCGGACTTTTCGGCACTGAAATCGGGCGCCGGCTCGGGGGTCGGCACAACCGTGGCCTCGACGACGCTTTCGGATGCGGCTTCCTCGCGGCTGCCGGCCTTGAACATGCCCGAATCGCGCGCGCGCTTGATCAACGGCGCGGCGCTGACCGCCAATGCCATCAGGCTCTGGATCAGCGGGTCCTGCTTGTCGTCGGCCATCGTCGAAGCATCCTGTGCGGTGAAGCAACGAAGATAGGAACGCGGCGTCGCCTCCGCAATCCGCCGCTATTCGGCTGCCTCGCGCTGCGGCTGGTCATTGAGTGGGTGCGCCAACCGTGTCAGCATCTCCTTGGGGCAGACCTGCCACAGCCGATCGCGGGTGCGATCCCATTCGGCGAGCAGCCCAGCGGCCCATTTCGAGCCGGTTTCATGGGCATGCTCTGTGACAAGATCATGGACGACGCCTTCCCAATGCGCGCTGGCAAGGCGGGTCAGCACCACCGAGTCCTGATTCACCCGTCGTTCGAAATCGCCGTCCTGATCATAGACAAAGGCCATGCCGCCGCTCATGCCGGCTGCGAAATTGTCGCCGGCGCGGCCAAGGATCACCGCAACGCCGCCGGTCATATATTCGCAGCCATTGGCGCCGCAGCCTTCGATGACGACCATCGCGCCGGAATTGCGGACGGCAAAGCGTTCGCCGGCGCGCCCCGCGGCGAACAGCCGGCCAGCGGTGGCGCCATAGAGCACGGTGTTGCCGATAATGGCGTTGGCCTGGCTGGCGAGCGGCGACGACACCATCGGACGGACGATGATCGTGGCGCCGGACAGCCCCTTGCCGACATAGTCGTTGGCCTCGCCGAACACCTCGAGCTTGACGCCCTGCACGGCAAAGGCACCGAGCGACTGCCCGGCGGAGCCGCGCAGCCGGATATGGACATGGCCGGGCGCAAGCGCCGTCATGCCGAAGCGGCGGGTGATCTCGCCCGACAGGCGGGTGCCGACGGCGCGATCGGTGTTGCGGACGGTATAGGTCAGCTGCATCTTCTCGCCACGGTTGAACAGCTGGTCGGCGTCGCGGATCATGTCGGCATCAAGGCTGTCGGGCACTTCATTGCGATGCCCCTCGATATTGAAGCGGCGCATGCCCTCGGGCGCATCGACCTTGGCGAGGATCGGGTTCAGATCGAGATCGTCGAGATGTTCGGCGCCGCGGTTGACCTGGCGCAGCAGTTCGGTGCGGCCGATAATCTCGTCGAGCGAGCGGACGCCGAGTTTGGCCAGAATCTCACGGACTTCCTCGGCGATGAAGCTCATCAGGTTGATGACCTTTTCGGGGCTGCCGGTGAATTTCTGGCGCAGCGCGTCGTCCTGGGTGCAGACGCCGACCGGGCAGGTGTTGCTGTGGCACTGCCGCACCATGATGCAGCCCATGGCGACCAGCGACAGCGTGCCGATGCCGTACTCCTCGGCGCCGAGGATGGCGGCAATGACGATGTCGCGGCCGGTCTTCAGCCCGCCATCGGTGCGCAGCTTGACGCGGTGGCGCAGGCCATTGAGCGTCAGCACCTGGTTGACTTCGGACAGCCCCATTTCCCACGGCGTGCCGGCATATTTGATGCTGGTTTGCGGGGATGCACCGGTGCCGCCGACATTGCCGGAGATCAGGATCGCATCGGCATGTGCCTTGGCGACGCCCGCCGCCACGGTGCCGATGCCGGCGCTGCTGACCAGCTTGACGCAGACCCGGGCGCGCGGGTTAATCTGCTTCAGGTCATAGATCAGCTGCGCCAGATCCTCGATCGAATAGATGTCGTGGTGCGGCGGTGGGCTGATCAGCGACACGCCGGGCGTGGCATGGCGCAGCCGGGCGATCATCTCGCTGACCTTGAAGCCGGGCAACTGGCCGCCTTCGCCGGGCTTGGCGCCCTGCGCGACCTTGATCTCGATCTCGTCGCAGGCGTTCAGATATTCGGCCGTGACGCCGAAACGCCCCGACGCGATCTGCTTGACCACCGAATTGGCGTTGTCGCCATTGGCATAGGGCTTGTAGCGGATCGAATCCTCGCCGCCTTCGCCGCTGACCGCCTTGGCGCCGATGCGATTCATCGCGATCGCCAGCGTCTCGTGCGCTTCCGGCGACAGTGCGCCGAGGCTCATGCCCGGCGTGATGAAGCGCTTGCGGATTTCGGTGATCGATTCGACCTCCTCGATCGCCACCGGCTGGGTGTTGTCGGTGAAATCGAGCAGGTCGCGCAGCGCGATCGGCGGGAGGTCGCGGACCGCGCGCGAGAATTTCAGATAATCGGAATAGCTGTCGGCGCCGACGGCGTGCTGCAGCATGTGGATCAGGCTGGCCTGATAGGCATGCGCCTCGCTGCCTGTGCGATAGCGATAGAGGCCGCCGATCGGCAGCGCGATGACGTCTTCATCGAACGCCTGATCGTGGCGCATCTGGGCATTGATGAACAGCGATTCAAAGCCTTCGCCGGAAATCTTGGCCGGCATGCCGGGGACGAAATCATTGACCAGCGCGCGGCTCAGCCCGACCGCTTCGAAATTATAGCCGCCGCGGTAGGACGAGATCACCGCGATGCCCATCTTGGCCATGATCTTCAAAAGCCCGTCCTCGACGGCCTTTTTGTAGCGCTGGACGCACTGGTCATAGGTCAGCGACCCGAACAGGCCGCGGGCATGGCGATCGGCGATGGCCTCCTGCGCCAGATAGGCATTGGCGGTCGTCGCGCCGACGCCGATCAGCACGGCGAAATAATGCGTGTCGAGCGCTTCGGCCGACCGCACGTTGATGGAGGCAAAGGTCCGCAGGCCCTTGCGGACGAGGTGGGTGTGCACGCCGGCAGTGGCGAGGATCATGCTGATCCCGGCGCGCGTCGCGGACTGGTTCTCGTCGG
>JBBQKM010000068.1:0-10575 GCA_038326915.1 Sphingomonadales bacterium | reverse complement strand
GCGACGAAGGCCGAAAAGGCTGCATCGGGCGGCGAGGCTTTGGCCAGTGTTGGCCCTACCATGGAGGTAACACGATGACCCGAGAGACATTTACAGAGGCCGAGCTCAACGCGCTGGCAAA
Organism: Sphingomonadales bacterium; assembly: GCA_038326915.1. GTDB lineage: Bacteria > Pseudomonadota > Alphaproteobacteria > Sphingomonadales > Sphingomonadaceae > Sandarakinorhabdus. The sequence goes on along the minus strand of JBBQKM010000068.1, from coordinate 10,454 downwards.
GATTGATGCCGACGCGGAGGCGCAGAAGAAAGCCATCTTTGATGCTCGTGCAGCGCGTGAAGGCGCTATTCCTGACGAGCAGCGGCTGGTCTATGCAGCTTTCGATCGTTGCCCTTGTGGGCACGGTATGGCCTATGATCCGAGTGGCAGGCTAGGTACCGACAACGGCTCCCCATTTCGCCGTCCGAACCAGTGGGAGTGTGCTGGGATCCTGCTCGGGGTTGCCGATAGCAAGATCGCACACCAGTCACCGCTCTATTTTTCATGTTGGGAGGTAAAAGGCGAGAACCAGCCCAGCGCCAATGGCCGCACGACGCGCGGCACCATTGTTCCGCAGGTGGTGTCGTGAAGCGCATGCTGTTCGCGCTGCTGCTGCTGCTGGCGATGCCGGCGCTGGCGCAGACGCCTGCCACCTGTGACACGCTGGCCGCCTCGATCGCAGCGGCCGCGCCGGGCGATACCATCGCGCTGGCGCCGGGCAGCCGGTGCGGCCCGATGCAGTCAATCTATCGCAATGCCCTGCGACTATCGCCGGCGCTGACGATCACCGCCAGCTTCGACAAGCCGGTGACGGTCGACCTGACGGGCTCGACGCTGTTCGGGGTGCTGGTGAAGGGCGGCGGTGGCGTCACGTTCATGGCCGGCAGCATCGTCGCTGCCGAGGGCTATGGCGGCTTTGCGGGTAACGGCTACGCGGTGCAGCTGGTCGGCGCGCATGACGTGGCCGTGATCGGCACGGAAATCACCGACGCTAAGAAGGCGTTCATGATCGGCGGCAACAGCCGGAACATCACGATCCGCGGCGTCTATGTGCACGGCCAGATCGGGGATGGCGTGATCGTGACCGCGACCGATGGGCTTGTCGTCGAATGGTCGCGCTTCGCCGATTTCGTCACGGTGCCGCAGCAGTGCCGACTGCCCGATGGCTCGATCATCTATGGCGAAGGCCGGGCCGCCTGCGACAAGCTGGCCGGTGCCTGGAAGGATGGCGACCACCAGGACGGCATCCAGCCCTATGACGGCGTGAAGAATGCGACCTTCCGCTATAACTGGGTGTTCGGGGTGCCGCAGGGCTTCAACCAGCTCGCCGGCTGCAACCGGCCCGAAGGCAAGGCACGCACGGCGGCGAACTGCGACGCCAATGAGGATGTCGCCATCGATCGCAATGCCGGCTTGGTGAGCGGCTATTGGTCGTTCGGCGTGGCCGATTGCGCCCGGTGCAGCGTCACCAACAACCTGATCGGCAACCTGACGCAGGGTAGGGCATCGCCGCCGCGTGGCTATGTGGACATGGGCACGGTGATCTGTGGCAATGTCGACACCTCGCGCGGCGGCAAGATCGACAGGGCGTGCCCATGATCGCCGCTGCCGGGATCTGGGCCTTCATGCGCGGGCCGTTGCTGGGCTTCCTACGTGGTGTGCCGCGTGAGGTCTGGTACGCGATCGCCGCCGCTGTTGCGCTGGCGCTGGTCTGGCACTGGCACACAGGGCAGGTGGAGGTGGCGTTCAATGATGGCGGTGCGGCACAGGCTGAGGCCGATGGTGCTGTCGTTGCCCAGGCCACAGCGCGGGCCGAGGCGATGCAGCGCCAGGTCATCGCCAGCACGGTGGCCAAACAGTTCACCATCACGAAAGGAACGGACGATGCGCTTGTTGCTCGTAATGCTCAGCTTGTGCGCGACTATGCTGACCTCCGGATGCGCTGGGCCGCGTATCGTGCCGATCAGCGTGGCGCCAGCGAAGGTGCAGCAGGTGCCGCTGCCAACGCTGCCAGCATCGCTGGTGACGCCGCTTGCAAGGCCAAAGGGTGGGTGGATATCGACACTGCCGCTGCCGCCGCCGAAGCCGCCGACGTAGCGACAGCACGCGACGATGCCTGGCGAGCGTGGTGGGTGGCGCAGGTAGCCGCCTGGCCGCAGTAGCAAGGCACGATCACATCGCCGGGGCTTGATGCCTGCGGCGTTCAGGGCGGCGGTGGCTTCGGCTGCCGCCGCCCTTGCCATGTCTGGCTGCGATGGTGGGAGCGAGCGGCAGTGAACCAACGAGGTTCAAAGGCCCCCGGGGGGGGTGTAAAACCGGGCACTCAAGGGCGGGAGACCCGTCCCGAAGATGCCTTTGCACTCACAACGAATTTGGGAGGGGGGGGTTGCTCAGGGTTTTGAGCGATTATCAGCTATAAAGCTTCTCGGTCGCCGTCTCAATCGGTTGCCGGCCCATGCTACTCTCCCTTGCCGATGTGGTCGCCGCGCTCGATGGCATCAGCTAAGTTGCAGCGCCAGCAATATGGTGCCATTTGATGTGTGCCGCATTGTCGCAACCACGCCACAGCCCGCGCCCGTTCCGCCTCGATCCCGCGCGCAAAGCCCTCGGCGCGGGCTGCTGCGATGGGGTCAGTAATCGTTGCCGGCTCAAGCGCCTTCACATAAGTCAGCCCGTCGCGAGGACCCTTCGGGCCATTTGGGTGGGTGTGCCGTAGAGCATCATTGAGCGTGTAAAGCCCTGCTTGGGCGCGATCCATAGTGTAGCCGTTGGCGTTTGGTCGATACCAGCCACGGCCAGCCTTATGAATATTATACATGTCATCCATCGCTCTGCTCCAAATGCTTGCGGACTGCGAGGCCGAGGGGGGTTAAAACCCAAATATCGCCATCAGTAATGATGCCGCGATCTGCGGCAAAGCTGCAATCAAGGTCTTCATCGTTGACGCTGCGAAGCGTCGCATAACCGGCGCGCTCAAGGCTCTCGGGAAAGTCGTCTCGAAAGTATGGCAGCGGGTCTGCATCACAGAATGCATCCCAATTACTGGTCAAGTCCTCGTGAAGCTTGTGCGCCTCAGTCAGCCCCGCCGCGATCTTGGCTGCGTCATTCATTGTCGGCTCCTGTGGCGATGATGCTGGCGCGGGCAATATCCATCAATTTTTGAATATCGCTGGCTCGGTGAGACCAACCAGATGGCAGCACACGGAACTCTGTGAGCCGCATACCGCGCAAATCTTCTTCACGGGTGACAATGCGAAACGGTTGCCGCTTACCGTCTATCAATATGGTTCCGCGAGTGCCCCCACCGTTGGCTTCAAACTCGACATCCTTGAACTCGTGACGAATATCAGTCCGAGCCGGACTAATCCGCCATCCTATGAATGCGATCAATGCGTCATCCATTGTCGGCTCCTGTGGTGTTGGGCTTGGGTCCGCTGGGACCGCACTGGGACCGCACGTTCCCTGCACGTTCCAGCTTTTGCGGGTGGATTTGCTCGAGCATCGAACTGCACGACGCTGGGTGAGGGGCCTAATTTACCACAGCGATCTGCCTTCGGGAGGCAGGGGCCGGAGGTTCGAATCCTCTCGCCCCGACCAGCGGATTTCAGGAGGTTAGCCATTCCCGGTGGCCCTCCGGGCGGCGAGGTCGATGACTTTGGGACCGCAGTGGGACCGCAAGTGCACTTTCGTCAGCTGCGCGAGGTCGGCGAAAACCTGCTCCACGCCCTCTACAAAATCCTTCATGTCGTGGATGGCGTCGAGGTGATCATAGTGCCCGCCGGTGCCCGGATCACGATGGCCAGCCGCCGCCTCGATCTGCGCTTTCGGCACGCCAACGCGGCGCAGCTGGGTGTGCACGGTGTGGCGGAAGGTGTTCGGGCTGCCCAGGCTGCGCCACACCGGCTGCTCGCTGGCAGTCGTGCGGCCGCCGGCGCCGGGTTCCTTCACCATGCGCACCAGCTGCTCGCCCTTGGCATCAAGCCGTGGCAGCGCCAGCTTCAACGATGGATGCGCCAGGCCGGCAGCAATCACGGCATTCTCGAATGCCCGGTCGATCGATAGCGCCGGCATCTCATGATATTCCGGCACGTTCGGATCCTTCCACCGGCTGGCGGCAAGCACCGCCTGGTACCGGATCAGCTTGCCCGACCGCCCGACCAGCCATTCGGCAAAGCTCGGCGACACCGGCGTCATCGATCGGCGCTTCTTGGTCTGGTCGCGATCGGGGCCAAGCCAGTCGATCACCCCGTCGAAGTGCTGCACATCAAGGTTGCAATCAAGGATCGCCTCGGTGCGCGCATGGCTGGCCAGCATCGCGATGATGAATAGGTGCACATGCCGGCGGCGCGGCTCCTGCCATGCCGCCTCAAGGATCGCGGCGATCTGGGGCAGGTTATAGGCCAGCGACCGGCCGCGCGGGCGCAGCGCCTCGGTGCCGCGCAGCTTGGGGAATGTCGGCGTCGATAAAATCAGTTCCTCATCGGCTGCCCAGCGCACTGCTGCCTTCAAGGTGCCGATCTCGCGCTTGATCGTGCTGTCGCTGATCGAGGATCCACGGCGGAAGCGGGCAAAGGCGTTGAGGAAATCGCGGTTGATCGCCGCCACGGTTACCAGGTCTTCGCCGCCAACCACGCGCCGCCGGCTTTCAAGGAAGCGCTCGATCGCCAGTACGGCATAGGCAGGGCGGGCAGGGTCGGCGACGCCGGGCGTCCCTTCGCCGGGGGTGCAATGGCCTTCCAGATATTTGGTCAGGATTGTTGAGAGACCAACCTCGGCGGGGGCTTGTGGGGCCGCGGGGCGGGTGCGGGCGGCATAATGCGCCGCGAGCGCTTCGAATGCTTCGCGAGGCGGATCGTTTCCCGCGCCTGCTCCGATGCCAATCTGCTTGCGGCGGCGGGTACGAGCGGCTCGATCATACCATGCGACGGCATATTCCTGTCGCTCGGCGCGCCATTCGAGCCACAGTTCCTCGCCGGCTGGGCCGATTCGGCATCGGCGTGCGGCAGCGGCACGGGCCCGGTCGTTGATCGGTTCGGCGGCGGTGTTGGATCCGCGAACAAGGGCAAGGCTGGGCTGTCGTGGGTTGGGGGGGCGAGACATAGCTTGGCAGTTTCCTCGGCGGCGAGTTCGGCGAGCAGCGCCATGATACGCGGATGCTGCGCCGCCGCCCGGGCGATTTCAACATCAAGATGACAGCGGGTGCCCTTCACCGCCGCGCGGCGCAGCTGGTCGGCGAGGTCGAAGAGGGGCGTGGCGGTCATCTGCCAGCTTTCCATTCGACGTAAGCGGCAGCATGCGCTGGGCACAAATCCTTTTCCTTGGTCGGTGACGTCGTGCATTTCCGACAAAGTGGTGCGTCGCAAGTGCCACTCTTTTTGTCGGGCATCTTCCAGTCGCAAAGCAGGTTCGCGCGATTACCGCAGCGGCACCGCTGTGTAGCAGTGCAGACGATCGCGCGGGCACCGCCGGGAAGAGTGACTGGGGCGCAGGTCACGCGGCCACCCCAAGCATCAGATCGAGCAGCTCGAGGCCGGTCGACTGTGGCGCCGGCGGCGCTTGCGGCAGCCGCGTCGGCACAGCCATCAGCTTTGGCTTGCGACCCTTGGTCTGCTTGGCCACGACTGCGCGCACCCAATTGACGACCTCGGCAAACCTATCCGGGTCGCGCAGGTGGTCGCCGCCATAGCCTTCCCAGCGGCGGGCGCTTCTGGCAAGGCGCAGCAAGTCGGCGGCGGCTGTGCGGATCGCCGCCGCCCTGGTCGGGAAATTGTTGGGCCTCGGCAGCTGGCCGGGCTTCTGATCCCAGCTGCACCGCCGGCTGTTGGCCTCGATGTCGCGGATATGACCGCTGACCACAAACCGCCCGCCCTCGCAGACCCCGGCGGCGAGATAGACATAGCCGAATCGGTATCGGGAGCTGCAGTTTTGCATTCCCAGCTCGTTATTCAGCCACCAGCTTTGCAGCGGCCACAGATAGCCGTTGTAGGGCCGCTTGCCGGTCGCATCCTCAATCGGTCCGGTGTACTTCTGAGGACAATCGGGCTGGAACAGCGCGCGCGGTGCCGGCGGGAGCTTCTTCTTGTTCATGCCGCGGCCTCGATCGCAGCGAGGCCAGCACTGGTCAGCCAATAGTGGCTCGTGCGGCGGCGGCTGTTGCCCTGGAACGGCAAATAGGCATTTTCGACAAGCCCTTCCGCGACCATCGCCGACAGTGTGCCCGGTCGCCAGTGGCCGGCATCGAAGCCGACGCCGATGGCGGTTACACGCGAAACTGCATCGGCAGACTGCAACTTGTGCAGCTGGTCGATGCGATGGCCTTTCAGACGCGCGCTCACCGATCGATGTTCCGCTGCTCGACCATGAAGGTGAGGGCGATCACGTCGGGGTTGTCATCCCAGCGGGTGCCGGGGGCCTTGTGCAGGCTGTTCCACAGGCTCGCATAGGCGTGGCTGGCATAGGCGAAGGTGCCGCCCTGGGCGTCGCTCCAATGCGGCGGGCCCACATCGAGGCGCACCGGTTCAAGGCCTTCGGCGCGCGCATCGGCTTCGAGGATCCAGCTGAGCGGCATCGTGCGCTTTTCGGTGATCGTCAAGGTGAGGCGCGACAGGCGCCGCGGCATGTGAATCGACGGCTTCCACGACGCTTCGCTCTCGTTCGGCACGGGCTCATCAAAACCGTGGCGCCGGCAGCATTCGCCATAGGTCGCGCGATAAATCAGCCAGCCCGGATCCAGTGAGCCGACATAGGCAAACGCCTCCCGCACCCATAGCCGGTCCCCAACATCCATCCGCGCAGTCGGCTTGCTGCTCGCCAGCCGGCGGGTCTGTGTCTTGCTGCCATTCAGCAGGGCGCGCACCATCGGGGCGCTGAACAGGATTGGACGATCGGTCACAGCGGGCACCCTTGGCCCAGTTTGGCACCAGTGCGCGGCACGGTGCGGCGCTGTTCAGCAAGCAGGTGATTGAATTCCGGCACGTGCATGGCGAGTTCGAGGCCCACTTTGCGCCACACTGCCAGCCGGGCGGCGCCGGTCTGGCTGCTGTCCTGCATCCTGATCAGCCGTTCCAGCGACCAGCTTTCGACATCGGTCAGCGCCCGCAGCCGTGACAGCTTGTCCAGGGCGTCGATCGCGATCATGGCCGTTTCGCCACGCAAGGTCATGCTGTGGGCGGTCATGCGTGGCCAATCCCGAAGAACATGCAAAGCATGATGGCGACCACCACCATCAGGATGATGACACCGCTCAACCGGTAGAATCGGCGCTTCGCGCTACGGTTGCGCTCGATGCCGGCGGCAGCTTCCCACTTGGCGGCCAGCGCAGCGTAATCGGGATAAATGCCGGGGCCATCTTTCGAAAGCGATGGGCCGGGCTCGATCGCGGGGCCGCGATAGCGGCTCGGTGCATAAATGGGACGCGTTGGTGTCATGATACGAGGCTGCTCCCGAAAATGCCTTCCGGCGCAGCGCGGGTCATGGTCACTTTGTCCGTTACCGTGATCTCACCTGCTTCGACTGCCGCAAGGGTCTCCTCGAAGGTACGGCGCGGCTTTTGGGTGGCCGGCGCAACTGGCGCTGGTTTCTGCTCTGCTGGATTGCGTCCACCAGCTCGAGCATAGGCAGCGAGCATTGCAGCCCGCATGGCCGCGGCCCGGCTGCATCCGCTGCTACCCTGTTCCCGGAGGGCACGCTTTATCCATTCAGCCTGCGGCACAGCGCCAAGCGCTGCCTCGAGTGCCATGAGGTCGAAGCTGCCCAAGCGGCCTTCGGTGGTAAATATCTCGTACAGGCCCTCGAGCAGAAGCCCGGCAAAGCGCAAGATCTGGCCGTCAAAGGCCTTGGCCAGCATCACCATCGATTTTTTTGTTGGGATCGGCCCGCGCAGTTTCCATGCGCGCTGGATGCTGGGGGCGCAGTAGAGCATCCCCGGTTTCCAGTTGTTGTAGTTAGAATGGGGCGCCAGGCGCAGGCCGGACGCCTTGATGGCCGCCATGACTTCGATCGTTTCATCATCGCCAGCTGCGATCGCCGCCTTGAACAGGTCCATGCTACCGAGCGCCCGACGCTGGCGGTTGAGCGCGACGAACGCCGCGGCTTCATCGCAGTTGCTGGCATAACGACCGATGACGCATGGCAGGTGTGGAATGTCGCCACGCAGCAGGGCAGCGGAAAGGCGGTGCTGGCCATCGACGGCCCACATGCTGCCATCATCACGGCGGGCCAGCTTCAACGGCAGGCACAAAGACCAATCCCAATCGCGGGCGATAGCGCGGATAAATCGCTGCGATGGATCATTGTCGATGCCGCGTTGATAGGCCGGGTCGATTCCGATCGACACAACCGGGATCCACTCAAGCGTCGGCGGGACACCGATCGGGGCGTTGAACGCCGGGGCAGTGGCCGCACCCATCAGACCAGCCCCAGCGTGGTCTTGTACAGATCGAGCAGCGCCTCGGCTTCCTCGCGGGCGTTGGCTTCCATCTTCCGCAGGCGGACGATGGCCTTCATGGTCTTCGTGTCGAACCCGGTGCCCTTGGCCTCGGCGTACACGTCCTTGATGTCGTCGCTGATGCCCTTCTTTTCTTCCTCAAGCGTTTCGATCCGCTCGATGAAGAGGCGCAGCTGCTCGGCGCTGACGTTTTCGGTGCTCATGTGCTCGGGTCCGTTCGGTTGGGCATGGAGGCGAGCAGCGCGGCGCAGTGCTTGCGCACCACCTCGGTGCGCGCGGCACGGCGCTTGGCCTGGGCGCATTCGGAAAGCCGGCGGCCGGCGTCGCTGGGGGCGATCTGCCGCGGCTGGGGCGGCACGATGCTGGCGAGGATGCGCTGCAGGATCATGGCAGCAGCCAATCCAGCGGCCATGGCGAGAACAGGGCGAGCATCGCGCCGGCCAGCACCATGAAGAACGCTGCCTCGCGCCGGCCCATGCGGATCACCGGTGGCGGCGAAACGGGGCAATCATAGCTGTCGCTGCTCGGCGTACCGGGGAGGCCCTGCGCCAGCCGCTGCACCGGGGTGCTGGCCTTGGCAACGGGCATGCCGCGCGAGGCGGGGAAATCACGCATGGGGGCAATCCCTTCACAATGATGGGCGTGCCGCCCCGAGCTGGCACGCGGGTTGACCAGGGCAGGGGCGGCGGGGGTAGGGAGCCGCTTCGGGGCCTGGGTGGCTGCCGCGCCGGTATCGGGCGCGGGGTGAGGGGCGTGGCGCGTCATGCCGCAGCCATCTGTTCAGTGGGGCCAGCAAGGCCGCGATGGGCGGCCCATGCGGCGACCTTCTCCGGGCTGCCGTAGCAAAAGATGGGGCAATAATTGTAGAGCAGGCGAACCCAACCCTGCAGCGCCGCAGCATTTTGATCATCGCCGCGCCGCACCGCGCCAAACAGGTCGTTCGTCAGAACGGCGGTAAGGAAATCGCCCGGCTGGCGCCCGTACATCACCCAGAAGTGGATGGCCTCGTGCATCCCATCGGGGATTGCTGCGAGGCCGCGCGCCATCTGGATACGCCAGTGCTGCTGCTCGTCGTTCAGATCCCGGTTTATCACGAGATGCGGCCAAGGATCGGCACGACAACCGTGTCGGGATTGCGGGGATAATGCGCGTTGCTCTCTGGCAGCGGCGCATCCTCCGGCAGCATCAGGTCCATCGCGTCGGGATCCGCGCGGCAGAACATCGTGCCATCGGCATTCCAGTGGCGCAGGTCGAGCCCGCCGCCGTCGTTATCGCGGAAGCCGCCGATGAGGTGCCCATCGAACAGCGCGAACAGGGTCACCATCGTGCCGCAGCGGGTGGTGACGACGCACGGGAAGTTCTCCGGCGCGACAAAGCGGGTGGCGTGGAGGGCAAGGATGGCCTTGCCGCTGGCGGCGACCATTTCCGGCGTTGTTTCCGGCAGGTCGCCTGCTGCGTCGATCAGGCTGGTGATGGCATCCCTGAGCAGGGACATGCGAACGGACATGGGCTGTTCCCCCGCCGCGCTGGCATCCCCGAAAGCCGGGAACGTCGGCGACGTTGGGTTAACTGTTTAGCGGTTCTAAACAGCCCGTCAACCAAAAAGTTCGACTATTCTAAACTCGGAGTTTCACCAAAGCTAACGGCGCCAGATTTGCGCGATGAAGCCACCAAGTGTTTCAAGCATGCCTGGGTCGTCGTCGACAGGGATAGGCTTTACCGCGGTGCGGCAATAGGGGCAGATCGTTGCGAGCGGCTGTATAGGCTCCCTGCAGGCTGGGCAGCGCAGCAGATCGCCGCGATCGAGCGCATGTCGCGTCGCGCCCTGATTGTCGCGGGACATGATGGCGGCCCCCAGGATGGCGAATGGTCCGATGATGAAGCCAAGGAAAAAGAACAGGCACCCGCTGCGATACTTCGCGTTCGCGATGGCGGATGCGATCATGCCGCAGAGCAGGGCGCCAAAGAAGTAGACAAACAGCACGACGGCCCCCGGTTCAAACAGATATGATCGGGTCTAGTTGCCGTTTCCCGCCAAGTCGAGTGGCGGCGGTGCATCCGCCCAGGTGCGACTGCCATCTGCCGCCAGTTGGACGCCGGCTATCTGCTTGGCCGCGCCGCGCATCCGCCGCAGCGCCATCGCATCCTCGGGGTCGAGCAGCAGCTCGTGCGGCATGACGTTCAGATAATGTGCGATGTCGTTCAGGATATCGCGGGTATAGGGCTGGCCGCCGTTGAACAGCAGGCT
>JBBQKM010000067.1:0-10697 GCA_038326915.1 Sphingomonadales bacterium | reverse complement strand
CTATCCGGCGCTAACCGCGATCGAGGCGCGCGACATGCTGGCGCTGCCGCGCGCCATCGAGCGCGAAGGGCCGTTCGAGCCCGAGATCGGCAGCCACGCGCGTTTCCTGCGCCAGGGTCTGCTGGCGTCCGAGGACCGCGGCCTCGGCTGGGAAGGCGCGCGCGACCCGATCGGCATCGGCACGACGAGCGAACAGCGGCCGATGTTGCAGTTGACCGAAGTGCGCGCCCCCGATTTCGTGCCGCTGGTCGAGTGGCCGTTCGCGCGCGACATGATCGCCACCGACCAGAACAGCATCCGCTTCACCGTCGAGGAGGGGCTGTGGCGCACCGTCGTCCGCCACCAGTCACTCGCTGGCGACTTTGCCTTTGGCGACTATGCCGGCAACGACGGCTGGAGCGTCCGCTTCGGCGACGGTGATTTCGGCGACCCGCCGCCCGATGGCGCCGTGTTCGAGGCACGCTATTTCACCGCCGAAGGCAGCGGCGCCAATCTGTCGGCCGGCAGCGTTACCCAGACCGATCCGCCGCAAGACAGCCCGGCTGGGGGATTGTTCGCCTATGCCAGCGCCGTCACCAACCCGCTGCCGATCACCAGCGGCCGTGACGAGGAAAGCCCCGACGACATTCGTATCAACGCGCCCGAAGCCTGGCGCGCGCTGCCGCTGCGCGCGGTGCGGCCCGAGGACTATGCGGCGATCGTCGAGCGGCGCGACTGGGTGCAGCGCGCCAATGCGGTAACCGCCTGGACCGGCAGCTGGTCGACCGATTTCGTCGCCGCCGATCCGCGCGGCGGCATCGGCTACAGCAGCGTCGAACACGCCGAGCTCGACGATGTCGTCGATTGTGTGCGGCTCGCAACGCGCGACGCGCGGGTGGTGGCGCCCGATTATCTCGACATCGATCTTGCCATCGAAATTTGTGTCGCCGCCGATGCCTATGCCGGCGAGGTCATCCCGCGGGTGCTGGCGGCGCTGGCGCCACCCGGACTGTTCGGCCCCGATAATTTCAGCTTCGGCACGCCGTTGCGCCGGTCGGCGATCGAGGCTGCAGTGCAGGCAGTGCCCGGCGTCAAGGGCGTCGATACCATCACTGTCCGCATCCGCCGCAAGCGCGATTGGCTGCCGTTTCCGGCTGGCCAACTCGACTGCGGCGCGCGCCAGATCTTCCGGCTGCAGAATGATCCGCTGCTGCCGTCGCGCGGCAGCCTGTCGGTGACGGCGCATGGGGGTGCGGCATGAGCCTGTTTGCAGACACCAGCTGTGGTTGCGAACCGCCGCTGCATCCCGAAACCGCCGCCATTCCTGCCGGCCAGACGCGCCTGGCCCAGCGCCAGCGCGCCGGCTTCCCCGAATATCGCGAGGCGATGCTGCAGGCGATCCGCCGCGAGGGCGCGCTTGCCGGCTGGCGCGCGCGCAGCGAGGGCGATCCGGGCGTCATGCTGCTCGAAGGCTGGGCCTATGTCCTCGATGTCACCGGCTTCTACGACGCCCGCATCGCCGAACGCGCCTATATCGGCACCGCGCCCGATACCGTCGCTGCGCAGCGGCTGGTCGGGCTGATCGGCTATCGCCCGCGCGGCGCGGTCGCTGCCAGCCTGGCGCTGGCGGTGGAGATCGATGGCGCCGATCCGCTGCTGCTGCCGCGCGGCACCGGCTTTCGTTCCGAAGGTTTCGGCAAGGAACCGCCTCAGGTTTTCGAGATCGACGCCGACAGTACCGCCTGGCCGCAGCGCAACCGTTGGCGGCTGGCACCGGTGCGCGGGGATCGCTTCGATGGGACGCTGCGCTTTCTGCCGCGCGCCGCGCCGCCCGCCGGTGCGGTCGTGCTGGTCAGCAGCGGCAGCAAGCATGCCGCGGCGCGGGTGGCGGCCGTGGCGCCCGAAACAGGCCCCGATGCAGCGCGCTACCAGCGGCTCGACCTGGCGGCGGGCAGTACCGCGGTGCTGGCCCTGGCCGGCCGCAAGATGGCGAAACTGTCGGTGGCGATCCTGCGCCTGCCGTTGCCGGGCAACGGCTTTGTCACGCCCTATGACGCGGCAAAGGGCAAGTTGACGCTCGACAGCGTCTATCCGCAGCTTGCCGCCGGCAGCCGTGCTGCGGTCGAGATCAACGGCGTGCTGACGCCGGTGAAAATCACCAAGGCGCATACCGTCGCCGTCACCATTCCCGGCACCGATGGCGCCAAGATGACCGCGACGCGGGTGACGCTGGTGCCCAAGGTCGCGTGGAATGACGGGCAGGGCATTGTCCTCCACGCCATACCGGTAATGGCGCATGTGCCGGTCGCGCCGGCAAAGCCCGCAATCGCGCTCGCCGATATCGCCGGCAATGGCGCGCTGGTCGCGCCGGTGATGCCGCTCGGCGCGGCGCCGGCGGGGGGCGATATCCTGCTTGCCGGAGCGGCGCTGCAGGGCGCGCGGATCGACGGCACGATCGTCGAACTGGGCTTTGGCGCGGCGCGCGTGCAGGCCGGGCAGGGCAGCGCGGCGTTCACGCCCGATCTCGTCGCGCCGGTCGATCTGTTCGGCAATGTCGTCATCGCGGTGCGCGGCGAGACCGTCGTCGATGAAATCATCGGCTCGGCCGACGCCGGCCGGGGCTTTGCGACCTTTCCGCTCGCTAAAAAGCCGCTGGCGTGGCGCGAGGACGCCGCCCAGCCGGGGGGGCGCCGCCCCGAGCTCACTGTGACGGTCGATGGCATTGCGTGGACGCGGGTCGACAGTTTCTTCGGCCAGCCGCCGACTGCCGAGGTCTATATCGTGCAGCCGCAGCCCGACGGCACGACGCGCATCGGCTTTGGCGACGGCAAGCGCGGCGCGCGGCCACCGAGCGGCGTCGACAATATCCGCGCCACCTATCGCTTTGGCGCCGGCGCCGCGACCCCGCCGCCCGGGGGCAATTTCCAGGCGGTGCGTGCGTTGAAGCCGCTTGGCGCGATCCATGCGCCGGTCGCGGCGAGCGGCGGCGCCGATGCCGATAGTGCCGACGCGATGCGCACCGCGGCACCCGCAGCGGCGCTGACCATCGGTCGGGCGGTGTCGGCGGCCGATTTCGTCGCGCTGGCGCGGGGCTATCCCGGCGTGGTCAACGCCGGCGCCGGCTGGGCCTGGGATGCCCGCGGGCAGCGCGCCGTCGTCACCTTGTGGGTCATTGCCAGCGGTGCCGATCCCTCGGCGGCGCTCAAATCGTGGCTCGCCGGGCAGGCCGCCCCCGATCAGGGCATCACCGTCACCGCCGCCATGCCGGCAAATGTCGGCGCGCTGACCATCAAGCTTGTCTATGCACCGCGCTACACGCCGGCGCTGGTCGCGGCGGCAGCACAGGCGGCGCTGTTCGATCCGGCAACCGGCCTGCTGGCGCCGGCGCGGCAGGCGATCGGCGCGGCGCTGTTCCGCAGCGCGATCAGCGCCGCGCTGCACGCCGTGCCGGGCGTCACGGGTGTCGATGCGATCCTGGTCGGCGGCGTGCCGATGGCCTTTGCGATCGCACCGGGCCAAGGCCGCTGGTTCGATTTCGCGGCCACGGCGAGCGTGGGGTGATGCGATGACCGATCTTGTCGCCACCATCCCCGACGACGGCTTTCAACGGCACTATGCCGAAAAAATCTGGGCGCTGATCCCCGAGGTGTATCGCAACGAGGATGGCATCGCCGCCAGCCCCGGGCAGTTGCGGGCGTTCATCGAGATACTCGCCGGGCAGGCGGCGATCGCGCGGCGTTCGGTCGACCGGCTGTGGTCGGATTCGCGCGTCGATGAAGCCGATGACTGGGCGCTGGCCTATATCGGCGCGCTGGTCGGCGCGCGCCCGGTCAACGCGCGCAATCGCGCCGGCGCCCGCGCCGCTGTCGGTCGCGCCATCCTCTATCGCCGCCGCCTCGGCACGGTGCGGCTGGCGGAACTGCTCGCCGACGATATCGCCGACTGGGATGCGGTGGCGTCCGAGGGATTTCGCCGTGTGTCGCGCCATTGGCACAGCCTCGATGCCGGCCCGCAGCCCGGACCGATCACCCGCAGCCCGCAATGGGGCTTTGCCGATCTGCGCGCGACGCGGATCGACAGCATCGTCGACCATGCCCATGACGATGTTTCGCATTATCCCGATATGCGGCGGCATCGTGGGCTGCTGGGCCGCTACAATATCGCCCGGGTGAACCTCCACCTGTTTCGCCAATATGCCTATCGGCTGACCGACGTGACCCCGGCGGAGATTGCTGCCGGCCTCTACACGATCGATCCGTCGGGCCGCGACGTGCCGCTGTTCCAGCCCGGCGGGCGGGCGGAGGCCGATTGCCGGGTGGTGCGCGAATGGGAAATGCGCGCGCCGATTCCATGCCGGCGGCTCAACTTTGCCGGCTTCACGCCGCGCCCTGGTGATGCGCCGGTCGGCCTGCAGGCGCTGCTCGGGCCGATCTATGGCAGGCATTTCGTGTCTGAATCCGGTCTGATCGCCGCCGCCAATGCGGCGCTGGCCACCGACCCGGCACCGCCCAACGCGCTGAGCGACACGCAGGCGGCGCAGTTGATCGCCGCCGCGATGGACAGCGACAGTCCGCGCCGCAATTTGCTGCCCGGCGGCGACGCGGCGACGCTGGCGATCGCGCTGGCTGTCGGCGCCGATGCGGCGGCACCGTCGTTCGGCCCCGAACGGCTGTGCGGCGCCAATCTCGAAAGCTGGGGGGCGGATTTTGCCCCGCCGGGCTGGATTTCGGCGCTTGTCGATCCGGCGCGCGGCCGGGTGGCGCTGATGCAGCCGCTCGCCGCCGATCGCGCGCTGTTCGTCCAGACCATCCATTATGGCATTTTCTGGCCGGTCGGCGCTGGCAGCCATGATCGCAGTTCAGGCCTTGCCGCCAGCGGTTTCACGCCGGTCGTCGGGGACGCCCCCGATTTCACGGCGCCTTTGTCGGGCGACCTGCGCTTTGTCGATAGCCGCACCTTCACCCCGGTGCTGCCTGTCAACGGCATCATCCTCGCCGATGGCGACCTGACGCTCAGCGCCGCCAATCTCGAACGGCCCTATGTCGTGCTGCGCCCCGCAGCTGGTGACACGGTGACGATCCGATCAACCGTGGCGGGGTCGCACCTCGTCATCGACGGGTTGTGGCTGGGCGTCTTCGATCCGGCGTCGAACAGTCCGACGCGGCTGCGCATCGACGGCAACTGGGCAAGCGTCACGCTGCGCAATGTCACCCTCGATCCCGGCGGCGTGCGCGCCGCCGCGCCAGCCGAGGCCGCGCTTCCGATCCCGGCGGTAACGCTCGAATTCGCCGGCGCCATCGACCGCATTGTCATCGCCGCAAGCGTCACCAGTCGCATCGTGGAGATCACCGGCCCAGCCGACCCTTGCGCCACCAATGCCGTCACCATCGCCGACACCATAATCCACAGTGCCGTCGCCGCCCCGGCCATCCGGCTGCGCAACGCCAGCCTGACCATCGATCGCAGCACGGTGTTCGGCGACATCGTCTGCGGCCGCATTGACGCCAGCGAGCTGTTGGTCAGCGGCCGCGTGCTTGCCGAAGACCAGCAGGCCGGCTGTTTCCGCTTCAGCGCCGCGCTCAGCGGCGGCCGCGTCCCGCATCCCTATGAAAGCCATTTCTTCACCGACCGGCTGCCAGCGGGCACCTTTGTTTCGGAAATCTTCGGCGATCCCGGCCATGCCCAGCTGCG
This sequence comes from Sphingomonadales bacterium, assembly GCA_038326915.1. Taxonomy (GTDB): domain Bacteria; phylum Pseudomonadota; class Alphaproteobacteria; order Sphingomonadales; family Sphingomonadaceae; genus Sandarakinorhabdus. The sequence goes on along the minus strand of JBBQKM010000067.1, from coordinate 5,027 downwards.
CCAGATCGCCCCGCCCGAAATCGCCCGCGGCGGGCCGGGCGGCACCGAGATCGGCGCCTTTGCGCGCGCTCTCGATCCGATCAAGCGCGACGACCTGATGGCGAAGCTGGCGGAATTCATGCCGATCAACGCGATCGTCCAGCAGGTTTTCGAAACATGAAGGGGGACCGGCCATGACCGCCGACATTTCACGCCACAGCCTGCGCCCGGCGCAGCAGTTCACCGGCGTCGTCCACCAGCAAGGCCGGGTGTCGATCGATGCCGACGCCACCGAATCGGATGACATCGCCGCGCTGCTGCTGCGCCAGGCGGTCACCGAAACCATCTGTTCGCGCGGCAGCCCCGATGATGGCTTCACCATCTCGGGCGCGGTGCTCGCCGCGGGCGCACTCGATTTCAGCATTGCTGCCGGCACCTTTTATCTCGGCGGCGCGCGGCTGGCCTCCGATGGCGTGCTGTGGTCGCGCCAGCCGGACTGGCTGCAAATCGCCGCCGCCGATCGCAGCTTTGCGCTGCCGGCCGCGGGCAGTCGCACCGACCTTGTCTGGCTGTCGGCGCGCGAAATGACAGTGACCGCCACCGAGGATGGCGAGTTGCTCGAAACTGGGCTCGGCGGCCCCGATACCACGGCGCGGCGGCGGATGGCGTGGCGCGTCGATGTCCGTCGCGACGTACCGCCAACCTGCCCGGAGGCCTTTGCGGACCTGCTGGCGGCGCAGTTCGCCGGCGGCACTATCGACATTGACGGTGGCGAAATCATCTCCGACGCGCGGCTGACCATCGGCTTTACCCAGCTCGAACCACTCGAGGACCTGTGCCGTCCCAATGCCCAGGCCGGCTTCCTCGGCGCCCGCAACGAAGCGTTTCGTATCCAGGTGACGACGCCGGGGCGCTTTGTCTGGGGCCGCGACAATGCAGCGCCGCTGTACCGTGTCCAGGTCCGCAACGATGAAAACGGCCAGCGCCGCCGCATCCATTTCCTCAACGCCCCGCGCGACGAATTCGGCTGGCCCCTGGCCGGCATGACAGTCGAGCTGCTGCGCTGGGGATCGCTGCTCGCCAATGGTGAAAAGGCGGCGGAACCGGCCGGTCTGCTGCTGCGGGTCACCCGCGGCTTTGATCCCGGTGACGAGGATTCGATCCGTGTCGGTGCCAGCATCGATGCGGCGCTCGACGCCTGGTTTGCGACGCCAGCGGGGCAGGCGGCGATCCAGCCGCTCGACGCTGCCGATGCCAACAGCTTCTTCTTCCTGCGCGTCTGGACCGGCGGCGGTGCCGGCGCGGCGGTCGACAACCCGATGCCGATCGGCGCCGCTGCCCCGCTCGGCGATACCGGGCTGACGGTCGAATTTTCGGACAATGGCATGGCCGGCGACTATTGGGTCGTCGCGGCGCGCCCCAACACGCCGACGCAGGTGACGCCATGGGCGCTGCTGACCGGCGCCGCACCCGCCGGTCCGCGCCGGCTGGTGGCGCCGCTGGCGTTGCTGACCTCGAGCCCGAGCGGACTCGGCACAATCGTCGATTGCCGCCACCATTTTCGTCCGCTGTGCGAGGTCGGCGCCTGCTGCCGCGTCACCGTTGGCGATGGCCGCACCAGTTTCGGCGACGTGCTGTCGATCCAGGCGGCCATAGACCGGCTGCCGCCCGAAGGTGGTGAGGTCTGCATCCACCCCGGCGACTATGCCGAGCATGTCACCATCGATGGCGGCCAGAACATCACCATCACCGGCTGCGGGCGCACGACGCGCTGGACCAACGACGCCGGCGACCCGCGGCCGCTGCTGACCATCATCGGAGCGTCGGGCATCGTTGTCCGCCGTGTCGCGATGACGAACCTGCTGGGCGAGGCCATTCTCGCCGATGCGGCGGCGGCATTCGCCGCCAAGGCCTTTGCCGCCAAGACGAGCCGCGCCATCACGGCCGAGGATCTTGCCATCGATTGCGCCGACCGGCCGGCGATCTTCATCAACGGCGGCGGCGCCCATGTGGTGCGGCGGTGCCGCGTCGCGCTGCAGCCGCTATCGAAATCATTGGCGGACGATCCGGCGATCGGCCGCGCCGCCGCGATCTTCCTGTCGGGGCGCGAGCTGCTTGTCGAGCACAGCCGGATCACCCTCGGCGATGAGGCCGCGCGCAGCCGGACGCCGGCCGGCGGCATCCATATCGGCAGCCGGTCGCGCGCCGTCATCATCCGCGACAATCTGATCGAGGGTGGCAACGGCCACGGCATCACGCTAGGTACGGCGCAATTCGTTCCCGAAGCGCCCGGCGACATCATCACCATCGCCAAAGGTGCACATTACAACGCCGCGATCCGCAAGAACTACAGCCATTTTCCCGGCTATGGCCAGGGTGGTTTCGAATATTTCGGCACCGGTTTCGGGCTTAGCGTCGATGATTGCATCACCGGTGACGGCAAGCCGCCGCCGGGCAAGGACACGCCGGGCGACAAACCGACATTCGGCGAATCGGCTGGTGCCATTCGCGACATCCGCATCCTGCGCAACGACATCACCGGAATGGCCTTCAATGGCATTTCCGCGCAGATCTTCACCGGGCTGGGTCGCGACGGCGCCAGCGATGCCATTGTCGTCGAACAGGTCGAAATCGCCGAAAATCGGATCACCGGCTGCATGCGCGGCGAAATCGGCACGCAAAGCGCGCTCAGCCGGCTGTTTTCGGGCTGGGGCGGCATTGCGCTGTCGATCTGCGCCGACGCCGTCATCCGTGACAACCGCATCACCGACAATGGCGCCGAAAGTGCGGAACCGGTGTGCGGCATCTTCATCGCCATCGCCGAAAACATCGCTGTCGAGCGCAACATCATCACCGGTAACGGTGGCGCCATCACCGGCGAAGATGTCGCCAAAAAGGGCGCGCGCGGCGGTGTGATTCTGGGCATCGTCCAAGGCGGCACGCCGACGCTGACCGGCGCGACGCCGGCCGTTGGCGGCGCCAATCTTGCCCGCAAGGGGGCGACACGCCCCTCCGATCGCCCGGCGCTGATCCTCGCCGGCAACAGTGTCGATGCGCCGACCGGCCGGGCCTTGCGCGCCATCCTTACCGGCCCGGCACTGGTGCACGGCAACCGGCTGACCGGCGCCGGCCGCAGCGCGCTGTTCGAAAATCCGCTGCAGGCGCTGGTCGGCGCGCTGTTCGGCGTGCTGCGGTCGGGCGGCAAGCTGTTCGACGGCCGCGAGACGATCGACCTGTTCGATTACGTCGGGCTCGAACTGCTCGCCGATGCGCTGGGCGGTGACGCCGTCAGCCTGTTCAGCCTGTGCGTTGCCGAGGATGTGGCGAGCGTGACCGCCGGCAAGGCGCCGGATGCACCGGACCGGCTGCGCGGCGGCGAAATCCAGGTCAACGACAACCAGATCAGCATGCGCGCCCATTCGCCGGCGATGCGCGCAACGCTGTCGGCGGTGCTGCTGCTCGGTGCCGACGACGTCAGCTTTGCCGACAACCAGGTCGAGGTCGAAAACGACGTGCTGTTCATCACCAGCGTGCTCGCCGTTGCGCTCAGCCTGCGCGTCGCCAGCAACCGCGTGCAGGCGGCGGTGTTCAACGGGCTGCTCTCGATCATCAGCTATGGCTTTCTCAACACCACCGCCGGCAATCAGACGACGCATTGCATTCTCGCGGCCGGCCTGCCGAACGGTCTCGTCGATACGCCCAACACGACGCTGATCGGCTTGGTCAACAAGGATATCTGCAGCCCGTTCTCGCGCGGCGGCGACAAGATGTCGAACACCATCGGCGCCAATGCCGGCTTGGCAATCGTCAAATAGAGGATCGATCATGGCCACCACCCGTCGCACCGCTGCCAGTATCGACAGCGAGGCCGTTGCCACCGAACTGCTCGACCTCGGTGAAGTGTCCGAACGCGCCCGGCTTGCCGCCTATGGCCTGTCGACACCGCTGCTGGCAGTGCGCGCCGGGCAGCTCGACCGCGAAATCGCCCGCGTCGTGGCCGAACGCGGCGCCGATGATCCCGAAGTTGCCGAACGCACCGCAGCGCGCGATGCCCATGCCGCGCGCACCCGGCTTGTCGCTGCCGAGCTTGGCCGCGTCCGCGTGACGCCGGTGGTGCCCGCGGCGGGGAATGCGGCTTTGCGCGGTCGTGTCACTCGCAGCGGCACACCGGTCGCCGATGCCAAGGTGGTGATCGAGGCCGGTGATCGCATTGTCCATGCCTGCACCGACGCGCAAGGCGGCTATGCCCTGCAGGTTCCGGGCAATACCGACTTTATCCTTTCGGTGCGCACCAGCGATGGTGCAACGGCGTTTCGCGACGCTGCTGCCAGCCGCTATGCCGAGGGTCAGCAGGCCGAGCGTGAGATCGATCTCGATGGCGCGAAGCCGCCGTGCGATCTCGATGACCCGCCGAAAACCGTGGCGGTGCCGCCTCTCGTTGGCGAAAAGCCCGAGACTGCCAAGGCGGCGCTCGACAAGGCCGGATTGAAACTCGGCAATGTCGGCGAAGCGTCGGTGGCGGCAACCCAGGTCGGGCTGGTCGTCAAGCAGTCGCCCGATGCGGGCAGCGTGGTCGCGATTGGCAGCCCGGTCGATATCGTGGTCGGCATCGCCAAGCCGGTGACTGTCGCCGTGCCGAAACTCGTCGGTGAAAAGCCCGAAAGCGCGCGCAAGTTGCTCGCCGAAGCGGGCCTCAGCCTCGGCAAGGTCGCAGAGGCCGAGGCGCCCGACGCGCAGGCCGGGCTGGTCGTCGCCCAGGCGCCCGATGCCGGCAAGGCGGTCGCGCCGGGCAGCTCCGTCGACATCACCATCGGCGTGGCAGCGCCGAAGACCGTCGACGTGCCGAAACTGATTGGCGAGAAAGAGGCTACGGTCCCGGAAATCCTCAAAAAGGCCGGGCTGGTGCTCGGCAAGACCGGGCAGGCACCCGACGCCAATGTGGGGCTGGTGATCGGCCAGGCGCCTGACGCTGGCAAGGCGGTCGCGCCCGGCAGCACGGTCGATATCGTCGTCGGCAGCCCGGTGACGACGCCCGATACGGTCACCGT
>JBBQKM010000066.1:0-10727 GCA_038326915.1 Sphingomonadales bacterium | reverse complement strand
GCGCCGCCCCTTGACCGCGACGCTTTCCGGCAGTTCCTCGCCGAACACGCGCTGGTAATATTCGGCGACGATGCCGCGTTCGGCTTCGTCGCATTTGTTGAGGAAACTCAGGCGGAAGGCAAAACCGACGTTCTTGAAGATCGTCGCATTCTGCGCCCAGGTGATGACCGTGCGCGGGCTCATCACCGTCGATATGTCGCCGCCCATGAAGCCGGCGCGGGTCATGTCCGCGACCTTGACCATGTTCGCCACCTGCTTGCGCCCGGCGTCGCTGTCGAATTCCTTCACCTTGGCGACAACGATGGCGCTTTCGGTGTGGTGCGGCAGGTAATTCAGCGTCGTGACGATGTTCCAGCGGTCCATCTGGCCCTGGTTGATCTGCTGGGTGCCGTGATACAGCCCGGTGGTATCGCCGAGACCCACGGTGTTGGCGGTGGCGAACAGCCGGAAATAAGGGTTGGGCCGGATGACGCGGTTCTGGTCGAGCAGGGTCAGTTTGCCTTCCACTTCGAGCACGCGCTGGATGACGAACATGACATCCGGACGTCCGGCGTCATATTCGTCAAAGACCAGCGCGGTCGGCGTCTGCAGCGCCCAGGGCAGCAGGCCTTCACGGAATTCGGTCACCTGCTGGCCGTCGCGCAGCACGATGGCGTCCTTGCCGATCAGGTCGATGCGGCTGATGTGGCTGTCGAGGTTGATGCGGATGCACGGCCAGTTGAGCCGCGCCGCGACCTGCTCGATATGTGTCGACTTGCCGGTGCCGTGATAGCCCTGGATCATCACCCGGCGGTTGAAGGTGAAGCCGGCAAGGATGGCGAGCGTCGTATCCGGATCGAAGACATAGCTGGGATCGAGATCGGGGACGCGCTCGTCCTTCATCGAAAAGGCGGGGACCTGCATGTCGATGTCGACGCCGAACACGTCGCGCGCGTCGACGCTGGTGTCGGGCGCCTGCAGCGCGGTCGTGTGGGTGTCGGACATTGCTGTGGCCACGGGTATCAGGACTCCGATGTGAAGGCAGATGCGCTTTTCAGGTGCGTATAGGCGTTGACGACGGCCTGCAACTTTCCTTCCATCGAACGGTCCCCCTCATTGCTGTCAGGGTGGTAGCGACGGACAAGGCGTTTGTAGGCGCGGCGGACATCGCTGGCGGTCGCGGCATCGCCGAGCCCGAGCGCCGAAAGCGCCTGGGCATCGCCGAATCCGGCCCAACGCCGTGCCGCCGGTGCCGGCTTGCGATCGGCACTGAACAGGTCGAGCGGATCGCCGAAGGTAAAGGCTTCGCGGCCGCTTTTGCCCGCCGCCGCGCGCTCCCAGCCGGCGAGCGGCGACTGCGCGTCGCGGATCTCGTCGGGGCTGAGGCCATCGAAGAAATTATACTTGGCGTTGAAGGCGCGGACGTGATCGAGGCACAGGAATTGCCAGCCGCCCTCGCTGCCCGGCGCCCGGTTCGACAGCGGCGCGCGGAATTCACCCGGCGCATCGCAGCCGGGATGACGGCAGCGCGCCGGGTCGGGGCTTTCGATGCGGCCGTGCAGGCGCTGGCTGCGCCGCGGCGGTTCGGATGATTCGGCGCTGATAGTTCTCGATCCCAAAGGCGATGGTTGGCGGCAGCCCGGCTTTGCCTATAGACGGGCACGGCGGCGCGAAAGGGACGATATGGGCATCATGGCGGACAAAATCGAGGCGCGGCTGCGTGCCGCACTGGCCCCGGAGGCGCTGGCGATTATCGACGACAGCGACAGCCATCGCGGCCACGCCGGCCATGACGGTTCGGGCGAAAGCCATTTCACCGTGCGGATCACCGCCCCGGCGTTCGCCGGCCAGTCGCGGGTGGCGCGGCAACGGCTGGTCTATGCAGCGCTCGGCGACCTGATGGCGCCGGGCGGCGTCCACGCGCTGGTCATCAAGGCGCTGGCGCCGGGCGAAGCCGCATGAAGGCGGCCCTGCTCGCGCTGCTGCTGCTGGCAGCCCCGGCGCTGGCCGCCACCGAACGCGTCGGCAGCATCGACGGTATCACCGTCATCGACCGGCTCGATGTCGCCGACCTGCCGGCCGGTGCAGTCCAGCGGTTCTGGTTCCGCGCTGGCGATACCGCACTGGGGGGCGGCTGGCAGGTGCCGGTCATCGTCGTCAAGGGCGCCCGCCCCGGCCCGCGGCTGCTGCTGACCGCCGGCATCCATGGCGATGAATTGAACGGCATCGATGTCATCCACCAGCTCGTCGCGGGGCTCGACCCGGCCAGGCTGGCGGGCACGGTCGTCGCCGTGCCCGGCCTCAACACACCGGGATTGCTGCAGAGCGAGCGCGAATGGACCCCGGATGCCTCGCGCGGTCAGCCCAATCTCAACCGCGTCATGCCCGGCGAGGATGGCGCCGCCAATGGCTCGGGTGGCATCGCTGATTATGCCGGCCGGCTGTGGAGCCGGGTGCTGCGGCCCAATGCCGACCAGGCGGTCGATCTCCACACCCAGTCGCGCGGCACCGAATATGTGCTCTATGCCTTTGCCTCGACGCCGCGCACCCGGGTGATGGCCGAGATGGTGGCGCCCGACATCATCAAGCTCGATCCCGGCGAAAAGGGCACGGTCGAGAACGAACTGACCAATGCCGGGGTGCCGGCGATCACGCTCGAACTCGGCGGGCCGGAACGCTTCGATCCGGCGATCGTCAAGCGCGGCATTGCCGGCATCACCAATCTGATGCGCGAGATGAAGATGCTCGACGGCCCGGCGGCGCCAAAATCGCCGGAAACGTTCGTGTCGAACAGCATCACCGTCGTCCGCGCGCCGCGCGCCGGCTGGGCGCATCTGCTGGTGCCGCTTGGCGCTGCGGTCACCAGGGGCCAGCCGGTCGCCACCATTTCCGATGCGTTCGGGCGCATCACCGACACTGTCGCCGCGCCGCAGGACGGCCGCGTCAACACCATTGCCACCGATCCGCGGCGGCCGCGCGGCGGCATGCTGATGCGCATCGTCTGGTGGTCGAACGACCCGAAATGCGCGAGTGGCTGCTGATCCGGCCGCTGTCGATGCCTACGATTCGGGATTAATCCATAGGGCCCAGCCCCCTGGCGTCTGATCTGCGATAAGTATTGCTGCAGGCGATTACACTTGGTGGTCGCCGTCGTAGTAAGGGGAGCGCGTGATGAGGTACATCGCAAGCACTATCGGTTTTGTCGTATTGCTGACGAGCAGCGTTGCCGCGCTGGCCGCGGGCCTCAACAACGGTGATGTCTTCGCTGCGACGGGCAATGGAACCGTCCAGCAATATACAAACAGTGGCACCTTCATCCAGTCGCTGAATACGCTGCAGGGCGGCTTCACGACGGGTATGGGCTTCAACAGTGCCGGCGACCTTTACGTCACGAACTTTTCGGCAGGAAACATCACCCGCTTCAAAAAGTCGGATGGTTCGATCATTGCGCCCAATCCGTTTGTTTCACCGGGTGCCGCGAATGAATCGATCTCCTTTGCCGCCAACGGCGATTTTTATGTCGGCCGGGCCGGCGGAACACCTCAGAAGTACAATGCGGGCGGCACCCTGCTAGCCACCTATTCAACGCCGGTAAACACTGACTGGCTTGATCTGGCCAGCAACCAGACAACGCTGTTCTACAATGACGAAGGCGGCGTGATCCGGCGCTGGGACACCCCGACCGACACTGGGCTCGTCGACTTTGCCAACAACCTCGCCAATGGTGGCAGCGCATCCTATGCGCTACGCATCCTCGGCAACGGCAACGTTCTCACCGCCGCGAACAATATCGTCATCCAGTATGACGGGCTGGGCAACAAACTTGGCCAATATGATGCGACCGGCGTCGACGGCTTTTTTGCACTAAACATCGATCCCGATGGCACATCGTTTTGGACCGGAAGCTTCCAGAACAACACCCTGTACCGCTGGACAATCGGCAACTTTGGCCTCGATAACTTCAATCAGTCGTTGTTCACCGGCGGCCAGTTGTTCGGCGTTGCGGTTGCCGGCGAAATCACTGTCGGAAACCCCGGTGGCGTGCCCGAGCCTGGCAGCTGGGCGATGATGATCGCCGGCTTCGGACTCGTCGGTGCCGCCATGCGCCGTCGTACGAATGCGGTTACGGGATAGCAACTGAGGCTTGCCCCTATCCGGCGCGTCGTTCAATAAACACGGCGCGCCGGATTAGCTCAGCGGTAGAGCAGCGGTTTTGTAAACCGAAGGTCGGGGGTTCAATCCCCTCATCCGGCACCACATGATTCGCTTGGGCGCCGCGAACATGTTACAATTTCGTCATAACCGGAGCCAATCCGGACAGGTCGCATGTCTCTTGGGGAGAAGATTCATGACGATCCACCTGTGCGCCCGTCGCCTGCTCGCCGGCGCCACCATCGCCGCCCTCGCCATGCCCGCCGCCGCCATCGAAAAATCCAAGGGTGTCTATCGCGTCCCGATGGAAAAAGGCGACGTCAGCATCAGCCGCGACGTCAACAACCATTCCCCGGTCGGCCGCATCGACATGGGATCGCCCGACAGCGACCGGGTTGTCGCCGCCGCCGCCGGGACGGTACGCTTCATCGACGACAGCCACAGCGAGCGCCAGGATTCGGCCACGGCGGCGCAGTGCAACAACAATTTCATCTGGATCGACCATGGCACCGGCGAATGGACCAAATACACCCATATGCTGAAGGGCACGATCACCGGCGCTGCCGGTGCCAAACTCAAGGTCGGTGACAAGGTCAGCGCGGGGCAATTTCTTGGCACCGAAGGCGATGTCGGCTGCGCCGGCGGCAAGCATTTGCATTTCGAAGTCGGGGTGCCGCGCGCTACCGATCCGGTTAACCCGATCGGCGGTTTCCTGAAGGACAATGACGGCAGCAAGCGCAACCGCGACCCGCATATCTGCGGCATGGGTTATTTCAAGGCCGGGACAAGCTATACCGCCAAGCAGACGCAGACGGCGTTTGCGCCCAACCGCCCCGAAATCGCCCGGCACGGGCTGCCGATCGCCGATTACCAGTGCCTGATCGACCAGGCCATTGCCGCCGGCTACGAGCCGGATGTCCTCGATTTCTTCAGTTCGGGCAGCGACACCTATGTTAACGCCGTGCTGCGCCCCGCCGGTGCCCAGCCCTGGGCGGCGCGCCACGGGCTGACCGCGAGCCAGTACCAGGCCGAGTTCAACGCCAAAAAGGCGGCGGGTTGGCGGTTGACCCAGGTCGAAAGCTATCGCGACAACGGCGTGCGCTATGCCGCGGTCTGGCACAAGGGCGCGGGGCCGGCGCTGGCCGCCTATCACGGGCTCGATGCCGCCGCCCACCAGAACCGCATCGACGCGCTGATCGCCGATGGCTATCGCCCGATCAACATTTCGGTCGTCGACGATGGCGGGCGCAAATACACGGCGCTGTATGAAAAGCGCAACGTCGGCAGCTTTGAAGCCAAGTCGCAGCTGACCCCGGCCGAATATCAGGCGCTGTTCAATGCCAACCAGGGCAAGGGCCGCCAGGTCGTCTATCTCAACGGCTACAACATCGGCAGCGCGCCGTTCATTGTCGCCATCTGGCACGGCGCGACGCCGGCCGCGTCAAAGTCGAGGCACGGCCTGAGCGGCGCCGGTTACCAGACCGAATATGACAGCGCCCGCGCCGCCGGGCTGTTGACGCGCACGGTTACCGGCTATCGCGACGGCGGCCAGGTCAGCTATGCGGCGGTGTGGCGGAAATAGCGTCGCGTACTAGCGTGATGCGATCCTGGCCGAAATACATGTCGGTGCCGCCGACGTAATAGGTCGGCGTGCCGAAACCACCGCGGGCGATGATCTCGTCGGTGTTGGCGCGCAGCCGGGCCTTCAATTCCGGGCTGTCGGCGGCGGCGAGCGTGGTGGCCGGGTCGAGCCCGCCCGCCACGCAAGCCTCGGCCAGCACCGCCGGGTCGGCGATGTCGCGATCCTCCCCCCAGTAAAGCTGGAAAATGCGCCGTGCTACAGCCTCGCAGACCCCGGCATCGGCGGCGATCAGGCAGACGCGCATGGCACGCGCCGAATTGATCGGGAAGATCGTCGGCGGAAATGTGATGGCGAGCCCTGAGCGGGCGATCCAGTCCTGCATGTCCTTCCAGAAATAGCGGGTCTTGGGCGAATGGACGGCGGCGCGCGCCTCATAGACGCTGGGGTTGACGGTGTTGAACACGCCGCCGACGAGGAAGGGGCGGAAGCAGACGTCGAATCCGTCCTCTCGGGCGGCGGTACACAGCGCCTCGAAGCCGAGATAGGTCCAGGGGCTCGAGCAATCGAAGAAGAATTCCACTGCGGCCATGCGTCTCGCTCCCCGGGCTATCGTGGCGCCGGCCATTGTGAAGCCGGCCCTTGCCGCTACCATGCCAGCATGAGCATCCGGAGACGAGCATGAACCGACGCTGGTGGCTGGCCCCCGCCGCCCTGCTGCTGCTCGCGGCGGCTCCCGTTGAAACCGCCGATTTCGAAACCGAGCTGCGCGGCGCTGCGGCGCTGTACGATGCCAACAAATCGGCCGAGGCACTGCCGATCCTCGATGCGATGCTGGCGCGCGCCGATATCCCTGCCGCCCGCGGGCGCATCCAGCAGCTGCGCTTCTTCGTCCTGGCGCGGCTGAACAAGCTGCCCGAGGCGCGCGAGGCGATCGAGGTTGCCGTTGCCAATACCGAGGCGCCGCCACCCGAGATCCTGGCGGCGCTGTTCAAGATCCGCGCCTTCATGGGCGACAATGTGCCGGCATCGGACACGCTGCTGCTGATCGCCGCCACTGATGCCAAGACGTTGAGCACGCTGCCGACCGAGATGGTATCCGATGTGATGCGCGCTGTCGGCAAGGACGACCAGCGCAGTTTCGAGCTCGATTTCGCGCTGCAGGCGGCCAACTGGGCCCCGGCGGATTCGACGCTCGGCGATCTCGACTGGATGCGGGCGCGGCTGGTCGCCGAACTGGTCAAGCGCGATCGCATCGACGAGGCGCGCGGCGTCGTCGATACCATCCTCAACCCGGTGCAGCTCGTCCGTATCGGCATCGACCGGCGCTATGCGATGCTGTGGCCGCAGGTCGAAAAACGGCTGGGCCCCGGCGCCGATATCGCCGATGCCGCCTATGTCGGCGCCGCCAAGGCGCGGTTCGACGCCGCGCCGAAATCGCTCGTCGCCCGGCTGGGCTATGCCGAAGCGCTCAACGTCGCATCGCGTGAGCCCGAGGCGATAGCCATCGTCGATGTCGCCAAGACGCCGGCGGAACTCGCGGCGCTCAACCAGCGCGAGATCTGGCTGGTCAATCTCCACGCCAGCCTGCTCGGCGATGCCGGCCGCATCGACGAGGCGCTGGCCCGGCTGACGGCGCTGAACGCTTCGCCCTTCGACGGGCGCCCGGCGCTGATCAACACGATGATCAACGAGGCGCTGCTCGCCGTCAGCCTCGATCGGCCGGCGGCGGCGCTGGCGGCGGCCGATGCCGTCGACGCCAAGAAGGGCGTGGTGAGCAGTTTCGGCGCGCTCTATCTCGCCGGCGCGCGCGCCTGTGCGCTCAGCCAGCAGGGCAAGACATCGGAAGCCGCCATCGCCGCCGCCGCGCTGGTGTCGAAACCCGACGCCAATGACGATGCCTATCTCGCGGCGATGATCTGCCTTGGCCGCCTCGACGATGCCGCCCGCGCCATTGTCAGGCGGCTCGATGGCGAAGATACCCGCACCGACATGCTGTTCGGGCTGCAGCCGTTCCTGATCAACCGGCGCGACATGATCCGCGATGCACGCGAACGCACGGCGCTGCGCGGACTCAAGACCCGGCCCGACGTGAAGGCGGCGTTCCTGAAGGCCGGGCGCGACATGCCGGCAGCGGTGGCGCCGCCGCGCTAGGGCGCGCGCAATCGCGCTGTGGAGCCAGCCATCCACCGGGGGAGCAACATTGATATTTCTGGCCTATGCCGCCTTCATCATCCTGTTGGCGCTGCCATTTCTGGTTGTCGCGATGATCGCTGGCGGTGTGGTCGGCGGCGGCGCCCTGACTGTGTCCGGGCTTGTCAACGGTCAGCCACGAGCGCTGATCACCGGCTTGCTGCTTTTTGTCGTCAGCGCCGCGGCCGCGATCCTGGTCTATCATTGGGCGCCAACGCCGCCTGCGGCCGATGTCGGTGCCCGCAGCCCCCACCGGGTCGTCTTCAACACCTACCGCAGCCTGAAAGCGCGCCAGCAAGCGACACGCTGGATGCGCGACGGCACCTTTGAACGCCTCGACGCGGACGTGCAGCGTGCCAGGGCGAAACGCCCGCCGGAGCCGCCAGCCGGCGAGACGCCCCCGCCGCCGGCTTCAAACCCCTAGGATCAGGCGAACACGCGGTCGAAGATCGTGTCGACGTGCTTCAGATGATAGCCGAGATCGAACAGGCTTTCGAGCTGGGCGCGCGGCAGCAGCGCCGTCACATCGGCATCGGCGAGCAGCAGGTCGAGCAGTTGCAGCTGGCCATCCGATTCCCAGACCTGCATCGCGTTGCGCTGGACCATGCGATAGCTGTCCTCTCGGGCAGCGCCGGCCTGGGTCAGCGCCAGCAGGATGCGCTGCGAATGGATGAGGCCGCCCATCTTGTTGAGGTTCTTCAGCATCCGTTCGGGATAGACGAGCAGCTTGTCGATGACGCCGGTCAACCGGAACAGCGCGAAATCGAGCGTCACCGTCGCATCGGGGCCGATCATGCGTTCGACCGACGAATGCGAGATATCGCGTTCGTGCCACAGCGCGACATTTTCGAGCGCCGGGGTGACATAGCCGCGGACAAGGCGGGCAAGGCCGGTCAGGTTTTCGGTCAGCACCGGGTTGCGCTTGTGCGGCATCGCGCTCGAACCCTTTTGCCCCGGCGCGAAATATTCCTCGGCCTCGAGCACTTCAGTGCGCTGCAGATGCCGGATTTCGGTGGCGAGACGCTCGACGCTGCCGGCGACGACGCCGAGCGTGGCAAAGAACATCGCATGGCGATCGCGCGGGATGACCTGCGTGGAGACGGGTTCCACCGCGAGGCCCATCGCCTTGGCGACATGGCTTTCGACATAAGGGTCGATATTGGCGAAGGTGCCGACGGCGCCCGAGATGGCGCAGGTGGCGATTTCCTCGCGCGCCATCACCAGCCGCGCCCGGCAGCGGGTGAATTCGGCATAGGCCTGCGCCAGCTTCAGACCGAAGGTCGTCGGCTCGGCATGGATGCCGTGGCTGCGGCCCATCGTCGGCGTGTGGCGATATTCGAAGGCGCGTTTCTTCAGCGCGACCAGCAGCGCATCGGTATCGGCGATCAAAATGTCGGCGGCGCGCGCAAGCTGCACCGAGAGACAGGTGTCGAGCACGTCGGAGCTGGTCATGCCCTGGTGGACGAAGCGCGCTTCCGGCCCGACATGTTCTGCAAGATTTGTCAGAAAGGCGATGACATCGTGTTTCGTCTCGCGCTCGATCTCGTCGATGCGCGCGACTTCGAACTTGCCCCGCTCCCAGACGGCTTTGGCCGCATCCTTGGGCACGACGCCCAGTTCGGCGAGCGCGTCCATTGCGTGCGCCTCGATTTCGAACCAGATGCGGAAACGGGTTTCGGGTTCCCAGATGGCAACCATCTCGGGGCGGGAATAGCGTGGGATCATGCGCGTCTTTCAGAAAGTATCGGGGCGTTAGCACCGGGCGGCAGCGATGGCAAAGCGGTAGCGCATTGGCGACCGCGCCCTTAAGTCGGGGGCGTGACTGCCCCCGCCTCCGTTCGCGTCGTCGTCTTCCAGCATGGGCTGGGGGCGCTTGACTATGCTGTGCCGGCGGGGCTGGACCTGGCGCCGGGCGATGCCGTCAGCGTGCCGCTGGGGCCGCGCACCATAACCGGGGTGGTGTGGGACAAGGATCGCCTCGACGGCCGCGAGGTCGAGGCGAAGCGGCTGCGGCCGGTCAGCGCCAGAATCGACATCCCGCCGCTCAGCCTGCCGCTGCGCCGGCTCTGCGAATGGGTGGCCGACTATTACATCGCGCCGCTCGCCGGGGTCATCCGCATGGTCTGGCCGTCGGTGGCCTTCCTTGGTGATCGCGAAGTCACCGAATACCGGATCGCCGGGCCCTTGCCGGACCGCATGACACCGGCGCGGACACAGGCACTGGCCAAACTCGACGGCCGGCAGGGCATCGTCCGCGACCTGACGCGCATCGCCGGCGTGTCGGACGCGGTCATCCGCGGGCTGATCGCTGCCGGCACGCTGCAACCGCTGACGGTCAGCGCCGATGCCGCCCCAGCAACCCCCGACCCCGACCATGCGCCGCCGCGGCTGGAGGCAGCGCAGGCCGCAGCGGCCAGTACCATTGCCGACGCCGTCACCGCCGGCGGCTTTGCGCCGTTCCTGCTCGAAGGCGTCACCGGATCGGGCAAGACCGAAGTGTATTTCGAGGCCGTCGCCGCCGCGTTGCGCAGCGGCGGCCAGGCGCTGGTGCTGGTGCCCGAAATCGCGCTGACCGCGCCGTGGCTGGCGCGCTTTGCCGCGCGCTTCGGCTGCGCGCCGGTGTCGTGGCACAGCGATCTCAAGGCGAGCGAGCGCCGCGCAGCGTGGGCGGCCATCGCCGATGGGCGCGCACGGGTCGTCGTCGGCGCGCGGTCGGCGCTGTTCCTGCCGTTCAAGGATTTGCGCGTCACCATCGTCGATGAAGCCCATGAAACCAGCTTCAAGCAGGAAGAGGGCGTGCACTACCACGCTCGCGACGTGGCGG
>JBBQKM010000065.1:0-10805 GCA_038326915.1 Sphingomonadales bacterium | reverse complement strand
AACAGCGCCGATGCGCGGCTGCAGGACCTGCCGTGGCCGCCCGACCTGGTGTGGCTGGGCATGGGCGACGACGGCCATACCGCGTCGATCTTCGCCGGACCCGACCTGCAAGACGCGCTCGATGCGCCTAAGGCACGGCGGATGGTCGGGGTGATGCCCGACCCGCTGCCGCCCGAAGCGCCGATGGCGCGAGTCACGCTGACCCGCTCGGCGATCCTCGCGGCGCGGACGCTGCTGATCGTCATCAAGGGCCAGAAGAAGCGCGACATGCTCGAACAGGCGATCGAGGACGGCCAGTCGTCGAAGCTGCCGATCGGCCGCGTACTGGCCGAATGCGATCAGCCGATCGATATTCACTGGTGCCCGTGACATGAGCCTCGACCCTCGCATCGCCCGCGTCACCGACCGGATCATCGAGCGGTCGAAGCCGGGCCGCAGACGCTACCTGCAATTGATGGCCGACGAGGCCGATCGCGGCATTTCGCGCCCGCGCCTGTCGTGCGGCAATTTCGCCCATGGCTTCGCGGCGGCGGGCGAAGACAAGGCGGCGATTAAGGGGCTGCACGAGCCGAATCTCGCGATCGTCACCGCCTATAACGACATGCTCTCGGCGCATCAGCCCTACGGCCGCTACCCCGAGCAGATGAAGATTTTCGCGCGCGAGGCGGCCGCGACTGCGCAGGTCGCGGGCGGGGTACCGGCGATGTGCGACGGGGTGACGCAGGGGCAGCCGGGCATGGACCTGTCGTTGTTCAGTCGCGACACCATCGCGCTGTCGACCGCGATCGCGCTGAGCCACGGGATGTTCGAGGGCATCGCGATGCTCGGAATCTGCGACAAGATCGTCCCCGGGCTGTTGATCGGCGCGCTGCGCTTCGGCCATTTGCCGGCGCTTCTGATCCCGGCGGGGCCGATGCCTTCGGGGCTGGCCAACAAGGAGAAGCAGCGCGTCCGTCAGCTGTTCGCCGAGGGCAAAGTCGGCAAGGAAGAGCTGCTCGCCGCCGAAAGTGCCTCCTATCATGGCGCGGGGACCTGCACCTTTTACGGCACCGCCAACAGCAACCAGATGATGATGGAGCTGATGGGTCTTCATATCCCCGGCGCGGCGTTCGTCAATCCGGGCACACCGCTCAGGCAGGCGCTGACGCGGGCGGCGGTTCATCGGTTGGCCGATCTGGCGCGTCGCAAGGTACGGCCATTGTGCGAGGTCGTCGACGAACGCGCGATCGTCAACGCGACGATCGGCCTGCTCGCGACCGGCGGGTCGACCAACCACGCCATCCACATTCCGGCGATGGCGCGGGCGGCGGGGATCAGCATCGACTGGCAGGATTTCGATGAACTGTCGGCGGTGGTGCCGCTGCTGGCGCAGGTCTATCCATCGGGGTCGGGCGATGTGAACGATTTCCACCACGCCGGCGGCATGGGATTCATCATCCGCGAATTGCTGCAGGGTGGCTTGCTGCATGCCGATGTGATGACCGTGGCACGCCGCTCGCTCGACGATTACGGCGTCGAGCCGACGCTGGTCGACGACGCGCTGGCGTTTCCGGCGGCGCCGGCGACCCCGCGCGACCGGTCCATGCTGCGCAACATCGGCGAGGCCTTTTCCCCCGATGGCGGCATGCGGCTGATCACCGGCAACCTTGGCCGCGGTATCTTCAAGACCAGCGCCGTGGCGCCCGAACGCTGGACGATCGAGGCGCCGGCGCGGGTGTTCGCGACGCAGGACGATGTGCTGCGTGCCTTCAAGGCTGGCGAGCTCGACCGCGATGTCGTCGTCGTCGTCCGCTTCCAGGGGCCGCACGCCAATGGCATGCCCGAGTTGCACAAGCTGACGCCGCCGCTCGGCGTGCTGCAGGATCGTGGGCACAAGGTGGCGCTGGTCACCGATGGCCGCATGTCGGGGGCCAGCGGCAAGGTGCCGGCGGCGATCCATGTCACGCCCGAGGCAGCGCTGGGCGGCGCACTGGCGCAGCTGCACGATGGCGACATGGTGCGGGTGTGCGCGCGCACGGGGTCGCTGTCGGTGGCGGGCGATATTAGCGCCCGTGTGCCGGCGCCGACCCCGCCGGGGCCGGTGGGGACGGGGCGCGAGCTGTTCGCCTTCATGCGCGCCGGCAGCGATACGGCGGAGCGCGGCGCATCGGCGATGCTCGTCGGGGCAGGGCTGTGAACCAGGTTGTCGCCGTCGATATCGGCGGCACCCATGCACGCTTTGCGGTGGCCGAAATCGGCGGTGGCCGGGTGCAGTCGATCGGCGCCGCGACGATCCTGAAGACCGCTGAACACGCCAGTTTCCAGACCGCCTGGCAGGCCTTTGCCGCTGCCCATGGCCCGATGCCGCGCGCCGCCGCCATCGCCTTTGCCGGGCCGGTGCAAGGTGAGGCGCTGCAACTGACCAACAGCCATTGGGTGGTGCGCCCGGCGCTGATCCGCGAACGCCTGAATGTCGATGATTTTGTCGTGGTCAATGATTTCGGCGCGGTCGCGCATGCCGTGGCGCAGGCCGGCGCCGACCAGTTTCGCCATCTGTGCGGGCCGGAAAGCGACCTGCCCGACAGCGGCGTGATCAGCGTCATCGGCCCCGGCACCGGGCTGGGTGTGGCGCAATTGCTGCGCGGCGATGGCCGCTACCAGGTGGTCGAAACCGAAGGCGGCCATATCGATTTCGCGCCATTGGATGGCTTCGAGGATGGCCTGCTCGCGATGCTGCGGCGGCGGATGCGGCGCGTGTCGGTCGAACGCATCGCCTCGGGTGGCGGGCTTGCCAGCCTGTACGAGGCGCTGGCGGCGATCGAGGGCCGGAGTGTCGAGGCGCGCGACGACAAGGCGCTGTGGACGGCGGCGCTGGCGGGCAGCGACAGCCTGGCGGTGGCAGCACTCGACCGGTTTTGCATGACGCTGGGGTCGGTGGCCGGGGATATTGCACTGGCGCAAGGGGCGCATGCGATCGTCATTGCCGGCGGGCTGGGGGCGCGGCTGGCCGGGCATCTGCCGCAATCAGGGTTCGGCACGCGGCTGGCGGCCAAGGGCCGCTTCGAGCCGATGATGCGGGCGCTGCCGGTCAAGCTCATCACCCTTGCCGAGCCGGGGCTGTTCGGCGCGGCGGCGGCCTATGCGCGGGAGCATCCATGACCAGTATCGACACCATCATGCGCACCGCGCCGGTCATCCCGGTGCTGGTCATCGACGACCCCGCCCATGCCCGGCCGATCGCCACGGCGCTGGTGGCCGGCGGGCTGCGGGTGCTCGAAGTGACCTTGCGCACCCCGGCTGCACTCGAGGTGATTGCCGAAATGGCCCAGGTGGAGGGCGCCATCGTCGGCGCCGGCACCGTGCTCAACCCCGGCGACCTGCGCGCCGCGATCGCCGCCGGTGCGCAATTCATCGTCAGCCCGGGGCTGACCGAAACGCTCGGGCGGGCGGCGGTCGATAGCGGCGTGGCGTTTCTGCCGGGTATCGCCAATGCCGGCGACCTGATGCGCGGGCTCGATCTGGGGCTCGACCGCTTCAAATTCTTCCCGGCGATGGCGGCCGGCGGCCTGCCGGCGTTGCGCGCGCTGGCGGCGCCGTTCGGCATGGTGCGCTTTTGCCCGACCGGCGGCATCACCCAGGCGACCGCGGCGGAGTGGCTGGCCGAGCCGGCGGTGCTGTGCGTTGGCGGCAGCTGGCTGGTCGGCAAGGGGGCGCCCGATGTGGCGGCGATCGAAGCGTCGGCGCGGCTGGCGGCGGGGCTGGCGCGCTAACCCGCCACCGGCCGTCGCGCATAGACGCCGTAGGCGAGGATCATCGCATGGCAGAGCGCCGGCACCACCACGTCCATTGCAGCGTGGTTGCATCGGCGCCGGCACCGGTGAGCGGCGGGGCGATGGCGCCGCCGCTGTTTGCCGACAGCGCGAGCAGGGCGATGGCGACGGCGGCGAGCAGCTTGCCGGGCGACACCAGCCGCAGCAGGAAGGCGCCGATGAAACGGCCCAGCAGCATCGCCTGAGCATAGCGGAGCGTGAACAGGTCCTTGAGCGTGGGAATGATGACATCGTTGAGGCTGGTGATGCCGCCGAAGATGAAGAACAGCCCGAAATCGAACAGCCGCAGATCGGGGGCATCAACGCCATCGTGTGAATCCACAGCCGCAGCGGGGGCGATGGCCATCAGGCGTTCAATCGTTCGAGCATGGTCTTGTGGTCGCCGAAGTTGCTGGCGCAGCGCGCGATGAAGTCGTCGACCGGCGCAATGGCGTGAATCGGCAACAGCGGCGGTGATTTGATGCGCCCGGCATCGGGGTAGGTGCCATAGCCGGCGAGCAGGCAATGCCATGACAGCGCCGAATAATAGCCGCTGATGCCCTGCCGCGAGACCTCGGCCTCGAGATCCTGGCCGGTAAACCAGCAGGTCAATATGGCTTTCAGCGAGTCCGAAAGCGCTTCGGTTGCGGCATTGTCGCGCCAGTATTGCGTGTCGCGGCGCTGGTTCACGCGATAATGGCAGACGATATAGTCGCGGATACCATCGTAGCGCGCGGCGATGCTGGCGTTGAAGGCGTCGCGATTTGCCGGTGTGTAGCCGCCGCCTTCGAAGGCGCGGATGAAACCGTCGACTGTCGCCTGGACGATGTGCAGCGCGGTGGCCTCCAGGGGCTCGATGAAGCCCTGCGCCAGGCCGACGGCGAGACAGTTGCGCGTCCAGCTGGTTTCGATCCGGCCGACTTTCATCTGCAGATGGCGCGCGGCGGTGGCGCTGTCGAGCAACCCCAGATGGCGGCGCAGCTCGGTTTCGGCGGCGTCGGCGTCGAGATAGCGCGAAGAGTAGACATAGCCGTTGCCGGTGCGGTTGGTCAGCGGGATGTCCCACGCCCAGCCGGCCGACAGCGCGGTGGCTTTGGTGTGCGAATTGGTGCCGGCGGGGTCGGCGGGGGTGGGCATGACGACGGCGCGATCGTTGAACAGATTGTCGCCAAAGCTGCGAAACGGCACGCCGAGCGCGTCCTGCGCGATGACCGAGCGGAAGCCCGAGCAATCGACGAAGATATCGGCGGCGATGGCGTCGCCATCCTCGAGGCGCAGCGCCGCGATTTCGCCGGTCGCGGCGATGTCGACGCCGGTGACGCGGCGCGCCAGATGGCGGACGCCGAGGCGGCCCGTGGCGTGATCGCGCAGCACCGCGCCGATCAGATGCGCATCGAAATGATAGCCATAGCCGACATCGAAGGGGAAATTGTCGCCGGGCAACGGGCTTTTGCGTGCGGTGGCAAGGGCTTGGGCGAGAAAAAACCGGTCGGGATGGCCCCAGGCATCATGGCCGGCGCGGCGTGCGCGGGTGTTTTCAAAGAATTTGCGCGCCGTGAAGCCATCGAGATCGCTGTGAAACGGGTGAAAATAGGATGAAAACGCTTGATCGCTTGACCAAGCGTGAAAGCCGATGCCGACCTTGTAGGTGGCATTGGCGCGCGGCATCCAGTCGCTTTCGGCGATGCCCAGCGTTTCGAAAAAGCCGCGCAACTGCGGTGTGGAGCCTTCGCCGACACCGATGATGCCGATGTCGGGGCTTTCGCTCACCGTGATCGTCGCGGCCGGCCAGGCGCGCGCCATCAGGCACGCCGCCATCCAGCCCGCGGTGCCGCCGCCGAGGATGGCGATCGTTGGCGCGGTCATTGGCGTTTGAAACGGATCGCGGTGCCACCGCCGGGCGCCAGGTCGAACACCAGCGTGTCGCCGCGCCGCACCGTCCGCGTTTCGATAGCGATCTTGTGTCGCGCATCGGTGCGGTAATCGGCACCGGCGCCGTCGCGATAGATTTGCGCTGCATAGCTGCGGCCGGCGTCGAGGAAATCGAGCCGCACCGTCAGCGCCCGCGCATTCTCGTCGGTGACGCTGCCGAGGAACCAGTCGTTCGACCCGCGCGCCTTGCGGGCGATCGTGACATAATCCCCGACCTCGCCATTGAGCACGCGCGTGTCCGACCAGTCGACCGCCACGTCCTTGATGAACTGAAAGGCGGCGGCATTGGCGGCATAGTTTTCGGGCAGGTCGGCGGCCATCTGGACGGGCGAATAGAGCACGACATAAAGCGCCAGCTGCTTTGCCAGCGTCGATTCGAGATCGCTGCCGCCGCGGCCCTTCAGGCTCAATATCCCCGGCGTGAAGTCCATCGGGCCGCTGAGCATCCGCGTGAAGACCAGGTTCGCCTCATGCACGGGCGGGTTTTTCGGCACGCCCCAGGCGATGTATACCATGCCGCGCTGGCCTTCGCGCGCCAGCCAGTTGGGGTAGGTGCGGCGCAGCCCGGTATCCTTGATCGGTTCGTGCGCGACGACGGCGACATGGCGCTTCGCCGCTTCGGTGACGACCTTCAGATGGTGGCGCGCCATCACCTGGCCCTCGTGCCATTCATAGCGGATCTGCCCGTCGGGGCCGCGCGCCTTGACCCCGCCGGCGTCGGAGACATAGCCGGTCTTGACCGTGTCGATGCCGAGCCGGCCGTAGAGATCGAGGCCGGCGGCAAGCTCATCCTCGTAATGGGCGATGTTGGCCGAGGTTTCGTGGTGGCCGATCAACGACATGCCGCGCTTTCTTGCTTCGGCCTGCAAGCGCACGATGTCGAAATCGGGGGTGGCTTCCGCGAATTTGAAATCCCCGCCATTGGCGAACCAGTCGCCGTCCCAGCCCTTGTTCCAGCCTTCGACGAGCACGCCGCCAAAGCCGTTCTTTGCGGCGAAATCGATCACCGCCAGCGTGTTGGCGGTGGTCGCGCCGTGCTTCGGCCCGGTCGCCCAGCTTTGCGTGTCGAGGTGCATCCCCCACCAGATGCCCATGTATTTGCGTGGGATAACCCAGGACACGTCACCCAGCGCGTTGGGTTCGTTGAGATTGAGCACCAGCCGGTTGGCCATGTAGAGGCCCGGCGCATCACCGGCGATCATCAGCACGCGCCACGGCGTCGGGAAGGGCGCGGCGCGGGTGACTTTCGGCCCGGTCGCCGATGGCGTGAGCACCGCCTTCAACAGCCCGCCCTCAATCTTGGCGACATTCATCCCCGAATAATCGACCAGCGCCGCCTCGTGGATGGCGACATGGGTGCCATCGGCGAGTTTCAGGGTCAGCGGCGTCTGCGCGATGCCGATCTCGGCAACCGGCGTGCGGTGGTAGAGATATTCCTCGCGGTTCGATTCGAACGCCGTCGACCACCAGGCCTCGGCGGGCTGGGCGATGCGGAACTGGGTCAGCTCCTCGGCGATGTTGGCGGTTTTCAGATTGGGCTGGTCGGGAAATTCATAGCGAAAGCCGATGCCGTCGTCATAGGCGCGGAACACCAGATCGATGGCGCGGTGCAGCGCCGTCGTTTCGCGCAAGCGCAGGCGCAGCTCGCGATACTGGTCGCGGATCGTGGTCCATTCACCCCAGGGCTCGGTCCAGGTCGTGTCGGCGTCGCGCGTCGCTTGCGCTTCGAGCTTGAAATTGCGCAGCATTTGCGGCGCATCGGTGAACAGGAAGCCGAGCTGTGAATCGCCGATCACCGGCCTGCCGCCGCGATCGACGCTGTAGCTGGCGCGGCCTTCGCCGTTGAGGCCGATGGTGACGACCAGCGTCCGGTCCGGCGAGGCGAGCGTGGCGACGGCTTCGGCATTGGCCGGAACGGCGAATGCGAGTGCCGTGGCGAACAGCCAGCGGATCACGGACGAACCCTTGCGATCAGCCCGGCAAAGCCGCCGAGCGACCAGCCGGCGACAGCGCCGACGCTGGCGATGACCTGCCAGCGGGCGGGGTCCACCGGCGCCCAGTCGCGCGCCGCGGTGCCGATGTTGAAGACGCAGAGCAGGCGTTCATCGGCCGCGACGCGTTCAAAGACGAGCAGGTGATCGTCGCTGGCCAGCACCGTCATCGCGCCGGCGCGCAGCGCGGGGCTGGCCTGGCGCAGCGCCAGCAGGCGGCGGGTCAATTGCAGCAGCGAGTCCGGGTCGCGGTTCTGCACCGCCACCGCCAGCGCACCATGGTCGGGGCCGACCGGCAGCCAGGGTTCGCCGGTAGAAAAGCCCAGCGCCGGCCCGTCCGCAACCCAGGGCATCGGCGTGCGCGCGCCATCGCGGCTGAGCGTCAGCGGCCAGTTGGCGATGGCTTCGGGATCCTGCAGGCGATCGAAGGGGATATCGACCTGGGTCAGGCCGAGTTCCTCGCCATTATAAAGGAAGATGTTGCCGCGCAGCGCGATCAGCAGCAGCAGCTTCATCCGGGCAAAGGCGGCGTGGTGACCGGCCGGCGCCCAGCGCGACACGGCGCGCGGTGCATCGTGATTTTCGAACGCCCAGCTTGGCCAGCCGATGCCGGGCGCATCGGGCCAGCCTTCGATGGCGCTGCGCACGAGCGCCGGGGTCAGTGCGTCGGCATAGAGGAAATTGAAGCCATAGGCGCTGTTGAGGCGGTGATTGCCTGCCGTGAAGGCCTTCATTTCGGTTTCGGCATCGGCGCCGCCGACTTCGGCCACGGTGAAGGCGCCATCATATTCGTCGGTGAGCGCGCGCAGCCTTTCGAGGAACCGCGGGATGTCGGCGTGCGACTGGTTGTAGACATGCAGCTGGAAATCGAACGGCCGGGTGCGCAGCGCACTGGTCGGCGGCGCCGGCGGATTGTCGCGCAATTGCGGGTCGTGCATCGCAAAATTGATCGCATCGACGCGGAAACCATCTACACCGCGATCGAGCCAGAAGCGCGCCGCCGCGAGCAGTGCGTCCTGCACCTGCGGGTTGTGGACGTGCAGCTGCGGCTGCGATTTCAGGAAATTGTGCAGATAATATTGGTTGCGGCGGGCATCCCAGGTCCAGGCCGGGCCGCCGAAGACCGATTGCCAGTTGTTGGGCGGGCTGCCGTCGGGCCGCGCATCGGCCCAGACATACCAGTCGGCGCGCGGCCCGTGCCGGCTGCCGCGGCTGTCGCGGAACCAGGCGTGATCGTCGGAGGTGTGCGAAAACACCTGGTCGATGATGACGCGCAGGCCGAGCGCATGGGCGCGCGCGACCAGCGCATCGAAGTCGGCGAGCGTGCCGAAGATCGGATCGACATCGCAGTAATCGGCGACATCATAGCCGAAATCGCGCATCGGCGAGGTGAAGAACGGCGACAGCCAGATGGCATCGACATGCAGGCTGGCAACATGGTCGAGGTGCGCGGTGATGCCCGGCAGGTCGCCGATGCCATCGCCGTTGCTGTCGGCAAAGCTGCGCGGATAGATCTGGTAGATAGCGGCGCCGCGCCACCATATGCGCGCCTCGGCATCGGTGCGCGGGCGGGTTTCAACACTCAGGGTCATCGGGGTCCTGCGGAGCAAAAGGCGTAACCCAGCGGCGGCAGCGTGATGGCGATGCTGCCGGTGGTGCGGGCGCTGGCCGGGCAGGCGCCCGCCAGTGCGGTGAAGGTGGCCGACGCGGGTGCCACGGCGATGTTGGCGGTGATCGCGGTGGTCGATGTGTTGAACGCCAGCACCGTCTCGGCGCCGGTGGCGGGATCGAAGCGCGACACTGCGAACAGCCCGGGCTTGTCGCCGCTGGCGCGTGTCACCTGGCGGCCGCGGCGCAGCGCCGGGGTGGCAGCGCGGATGGCGGCGAGGGCGGCGATCTGGCGATAGAGCGGGTGGCCGGTATCGAACCGCGGCGTGGCGGTGGTGGCGGCGGTGCCAAGCAGGCGGTTGTCGTTGTAGCTGGCGACCTGCGATCCGAACTGGTCCTCGCGGGCATCCTGGTCGCCACCATCGCCGGTGAAGCCCTGTTCGTCGCCGGCATAGATGACCGGCACGCCGCGCAAGCCCAGCAGCATGGCGTTGGCGAGCATTTCGCGCTGCAGGATTTCGGAGTCGTCGGCCTTTGGCAGCGCCTTGCGCGCGAACCAGGCGAAGCGCCCGGCGTCGTGGTTGCCAAGGAAGGTCGGCAGCCGCAGCGCCGCCATCTCGCCGCCTTCATACAGCGCATCGCCGGCGAACAGCTGCGCGAGGAGATCGGTACCGGCACTGCCGCCGGCCGTATCGACAACCGCGCGGCGGAAGGCGAAATCGAGCACCGACGGCAATTTGTCGACCCGGGTGTGGACGGCGAGGGCGCCGGCGTCGACGCTGTCGCTGTAGACTTCGCCGAAGATGTGGAAATTGGCGATGCCCTTGGCCCTGGCGCGCGCCAGCATGGCGGGGACGAACTGCGCCCAGAACGCCGGATCGACATGCTTGGCGGTGTCGATGCGATAGCCGTCGATGCCGAAGCGATCGATCCAGCTGCCGTAGATGGCGATGAAGCCGGCTACCACCGCCGGGCTTTCGGTCATCAGGTCGTCGAGGCCGGAAAAATCGCCGAGCGTCGCGCTTTCGCCGGCAAAGGTCGAATTGCCGCGATTGTGATAATGGATCGGGTCGTTGAGCCAGTCGGGTTTCTTTACATGCGCCTCGGGCCCCGGGACGAACTGCGTATAGGCATAGCCGCTGTCGGTCAGCCGCGCGAAATTGGCGGCGCTGCCGTCGTCGAGTCCCGTGAAGCCGACGTTTATCGCGGCGCCGGTGCGGGCATTCCGCCACCATGGATAATCGGCGACGCTGCGATAGGCGCAGCCATCGGCGCATTCGCGATACTGGATCACATCGGCCGTGTGGTTGGCGATGATGTCCATATAGACCTTCAGCCCGCGCGCGTGCGCCGCTGCCACCAGCGCGGCGAAATCCTTGTCGCTGCCGAAATGCGCGTCGACGCGGGTGAAATCGGTGACCCAATAGCCGTGATAGCCGGCGCTTTCGTTGCCCGCTGCGCCCTGCTCCGCCTTGTTGGCAAAGAT
>JBBQKM010000064.1:0-10806 GCA_038326915.1 Sphingomonadales bacterium | reverse complement strand
AATTCGGCGAACGCGGCTATCACGAGGCGGCGATCGCGCGCATCGCCCAGCGCGGCGGTGTCGCCATCGGCAGTTTCTACACCTATTTCGATTCAAAGGAGGCGGTGTTCCGCGCGCTTGTCGGCGACATGAGCCGGCAGGTGCGCGAGACGGTGGCGCCGGTCATCCTTGCAGCCCCCGATCGCCTCGCCGGCGAACGCGCCGGCATCGCCGCCTTCATCGCCTTTGTCCGCCAGCACAAGGCGCTGTACCGGATCATCGACGAAAGCGCCTTTGTCGCCGAAGACGCCTATCGCCGCCATTATCGCGAAATCGCCGAAGGCTATGCCGCATCGCTGACCGCCGCGTTCGGCCGCGGCGAGATTTCGGATGGTGACATGACCATCCGCGCCTGGGCGATCATGGGGATGAACGTCTTCCTCGGCCTGCGCTTCGGCGTCTGGGACGAGACGCTGTCACCCGAAGCGGTGGCGGAGGTCGCGGCAGGAATGATCAGCGACGGGTTGCGGGTGGGCTGAGCGACTTCCCTCCCCGTTGAAGCGAAGGCGTCGCCTACGGCTGCGGGGAGGGCGACTCGGCCCCCGACGAGCGGAGTGGGGGGTCCCAAACGCCGACACTAGCGACCCCCACCCCGCTCGCTTCGCGAGTCGCCCTCCCCGCAGGGGGGAGGGAGCAGGGAGCCCCCTAGACCAGCACCCGCTCCGGCTGCGGGATGTCGTCGAGGACCGTCGTCGCGTCGATTTCCATCAGCGGCTTCAGATGGCCGTCGCGCATGTCATAGACCCAGCCGTGCAGGCACAGCCCGGTGTTGCGGGCAAAGGCGCCCTGCACCGTCGCGGTCTTGGCCAGTTTCACGATCTGGTCGCGGACATTGCATTCGACAAAGCGGTTCACCTTGGCCTGGTGATCGGGCATCGCGTCGATTTCCGGGGCGTGGTTGGCATGAACCTCGCGGGCGTTTTCGAGCCAGCGGTCGATCGGCCCTTCGACGCCGCCATCGAGTGCCGCGATGATGCCGCCGCAGCCGTAATGGCCGCAGACGATGATGTGCGGCACCTCGAGCACATCGACCGCATATTGCAGCACCGACATCAGGTTGAGATCCGATGTCGAGACGAGGTTGGCAACATTGCGGTGGATGAACAGCCCGCCGGGGGGTCGAATCGGTCATCTGGTCGGGCGACACCCGGCTGTCGGAACAGCCGATCCACAGGAATTCGGGCCGCTGGCCGACGAGGTGGCGGGTGAAATAATCGGGATCGTCGTGGAGCTGTTCGGCGGCCCAGGCCCGGTTGGCGAGCAGCAGCTGCTTGTACTCGTTCATGCGAAACGCACCTTTTTCAGCGGGGCCGCGAGCTGCGAGGCGCTGCGGCCGGTGGCATCGCCCTTGATTAGCACCGTGATATTGCGGAACGGCGCGCCCTTGGTAAAGGCGTTGATGATGTCGATGTTGTCGAGATCGACATAGCTCGTCGCCGACAGGTCGATCAGCACGTCGCGATTGTCGGGAATCCGGGCCAGTGCCTGCTGCAACTGCACCTTGTGGATGAAATACAGGTCGCGGCGCGCCCGCACCATGCAGGTATCGCCGAATTCGACATAGCTGATGGCCGTGCTGAAATTGCGCGCGATGACAAAGACGAAGCCGATGACCAGCCCGATCAGGATGCCGATCAGCAGATCGGTGAACAGGATCGCTGCCACCGTCGCGACGAACGGAATGAACTGCGTCCAGCCATGGCTCCAGCGTTCGGTGTAAAGCTTGGGCTTGGTCAGCTTGTAGCCGGTCATGATCAGCACCGCGGCGAGCGCCGACAGCGGGATCAGATTGAGCACGAACGGTATCAGCAGCACGCTGAGCAGCAGCCAGGTGCCGTGCAGCATCGTCGACAACCGGCTGTCGGCACCCGATTCGACATTGGCCGAACTGCGCACGATGACCGATGTCACCGGGATGCCGCCGATCATGCCCGACGCGAGATTGCCGATCCCCTGCGCCAGCAATTCGCGGTTCTTGTCGGTGACGCGGCGCTTGGGATCGATCTCGTCGACCGCCTTGACGCTGAGCAGCGATTCGAGACTGGCGACGATGGCGATGGTGACCGCGGCGATCCAGACCTGGCTGTTGCCGATCGCTGCAAAATTCGGCGTGCGGAACAGGCCGAGAAACTCGTTGGCCGATTTGGCGACGGGGACCTGGACGAGGTGCTCGGGGCTGATCGTCAACCCGGGGGCGAATTTGGCGAAGGCGGCGTTGGCGACGACGCCGAAGACGACGACGACCAGCGGCCCCGGCAGCAGCTTCAGCGGGCCATCCTTGGGCTTGGCCTTGTCCCACCAGATCAGGAAGGCGATCGACAGCACCGCGATCAGCGCCGACCCCCAGATGATCCGGTTGCGCAGCATGTCGGCAAGATGCGTCAGCGTGTTGCGCCCCCCGGCTTCGGCGAAGGAGAAACTGCCCTCGTAATCGCCATTATAACCAATGGCATAGGGAAGCTGCTTGAGAAT
This sequence comes from Sphingomonadales bacterium, assembly GCA_038326915.1. GTDB lineage: Bacteria > Pseudomonadota > Alphaproteobacteria > Sphingomonadales > Sphingomonadaceae > Sandarakinorhabdus. The sequence goes on along the minus strand of JBBQKM010000064.1, from coordinate 8,295 downwards.
GAGGATGATGCCGATCGCCGCCAGCATGCCGACGATGACCGATGACGGCACGAATTCGCTGAGCACGCCGCCGCGGCTGAGCGAGAAGCCGACCTGCATGACGCCGGCGAGGCAGACGGCGAGCAGGAAGGTTTCAAAGGTCGGCAGGCTCTGGATGGCGCCGAAGACGATGGCGGTGAGGCCCGCAGCCGGCCCGCTGACCGAAAGCGGCGAGCGGCTGATGGCGCCGATGACGATGCCGCCGACGACACCGGCGATCAGCCCGGAGAACAAGGGCGCGCCAGAGGCGAGCGCGACGCCGAGGCAGAGCGGCAGCGCCACCAGCGCCACCACGATCGACGCCGGCAGATCGCTGCGCCAACTGTCGAACATCGAAACCTTGCCCTGCATGCATTCTCCCTCGGCAGCCCTGATTGGGCCGACATTACCGATAGTTCATGTAGAGCGGCGGATGCCGCAGCGCAACATGCCCAGGCTCGAATCTTGCAGAAATCGCATGACGAACGCGTGATTGCCGCCGGAACGTTTCAGGCGCACAATCGTTGCACCATCGGCGTGTCCTTGGCGGAGCAGATGATGACGGAAATCCACTATAAGGTGGTCGAGCACGATGGCGGCTGGACCTACAAGCTCGGCGATGTCTTTGCCGAAACCTACCGCACCCATGACGATGCCCTCGCCGCGGCGCGCGCCGTCGCCGCCGAACAGCAGCTGGGCGGCGAAACCGTGCCGATCAGCTGGCAGGACGCCGACGGCAAATGGCACGAGGAAGTCGCCGCCGGCGATGACCGCCCGATCGCGGACGTGATCGACGAATAGCGCGCGGCGATTGCTGGCGATCCGGCTCGCGCATACGCTGGCCTGGGCGGTGTTTGCCGGCGCCATCGTCGCCATTCCGGTTTTTACGCTCGCGGGCCGGCTTGGCGCCGCCGGATGGTTGAGCCTGCTGGTCTGGGGTGAGGTTTTCGTGCTGGCGATGAACCGACTGCGCTGCCCGCTGACCGCAGTTGCGGCGCGCTATACCGACGACCGCTCCGCCAATTTCGATATCTTCCTGCCGCTTTGGCTGGCGCGCTGGAACAAGCAGATTTTCGGCACTTTGTTTGCCGCCGCCGAACTCGGGCTGGTGTGGGCGCGGCTTGCGGCGCCTTAGCGGCTCCGTCGCCAGGGCCAGTCGATCACCCCGGCGGCGAACAGCGCCCACCAGACGAACACCGGCTGGAACGCCAGCCGCGGCGCATGATAGCCCCAGCCGAGCGCTGTGCCGCCGAGCTTCACGCCTTCGAGCGCATGTTTGATGTTGGCAGGATAGACGGCGACCGCATAGGCGGCGAGCCCGACCCCGGCGAGCCAGCGCAGTCGCGGAATGAACAGCGCCACCGCGCCGGCGATTTCACAGGCACCGGTGAGCAGGATCGTTTCGCGCGGGCTGGGCACCCACGCCGGCACGATCGGCAGGAATGCCTCGGGTGAACGCAGATGGATGCAGCCGACGGTGAAATAGACGATCGCCAGCAGCCAGCGCAGCCCGGTGCGGACCTGTTCGCGGCGATGCAGCGACAATGCCATCAGCCGAGCAGCCGCGCCGCCTGGGCGCGGGCTTCGTCAGTGACATCGGTGCCGGACAACATGCGGGCAATCTCCTCCTGCCGCTCGCCCGAGTCCAGCGCCACGACATCGGTGCGGGTGGCGCCGGCGCTGCTTGCCTTGGCGATCCGCCACTGGTGGGCGCCGCGCGCCGCCACCTGCGGGCTGTGGGTGACGACGAGCACCTGCGTGACCTGCGCCAGCCGCGCCAGCCGGTCGCCGATCGCCGATGCCACCGCACCGCCGACGCCGCGATCGATTTCATCGAAGATCAGCGTGCCGGCGCTGCCGGTTTCGGCGAGCGCGACCTTCAATGCCAGGACAAAGCGTGACAGCTCGCCGCCGCTGGCGATCTTGATGAGCGGGCCAAATGGCGCACCGGGATTGGTGGCGATTTCGAATTCGACACGCTCGGCGCCCTCTGGCCCCGGCTCGCTGGCGGCGACGACGGTGCGGAAGCGCGCCGCGTCTAGCTTCAGCGGCGCGAGTTCGCCTGCCACCGCGGCGTCGAGCCGCGCCGCGCCCGCGCGCCGCGCCGCGCCAAGTTCCGCCGCGACGGTGCGATACGCCACCTGCGCCGCGCGGGTGGCGGCCGCCAGCGCCTTCAGCCCACCCTCCCCGGCCACCAGCGCCGCCGCTCGTGCGCGCAGCGTTTCGGCAAGATCCGCAAGCGCATCGGCCTCGACGCGGTGCTTCCGCGCCATTGCGCGCAGGTCGAACAGCCGGGTTTCGGTCGCCTCCAGCCGCGCCGGATCGGCATCGAGCGCCTGCACTGCCGCCGCCAGCCGTGATTCGGCCTCCCCCGCCTCCACAAGCGCGCGGTCGAGGCTTTCGAGCGCTTCGCCGAGCAGCGGATGTTCGGCGCCGATGCGATCGAGCCGCCGCGCTGCCTGCGCCAGCTGACCGATGCCGCCATCCTTGCCCGACAGCAGTGTTTCGACCGCCGCGAGGTCGTCGGTCAGCCGCGCGCCCTTCTGCATCGAGGCGCGGGCTTCGGCGAGTTCGGCCTCTTCCCCCGGCAGCGCGGCCAGCGCGGTGAGTTCCTTGACAGCATGGTCGAGCCATTCGCGATCGCGCTGGTCGGCCTCCAGCCGTGCCGCCGCTTCGGCCTCGGCGGCGACCGCCGCCTGCCAGTCCCCCCAGGCGCGGCGCACGGCGGCAACCTGGGGGCCGAGCCCGGCAAAGCTGTCGAGCAGCGCGCGATGCCCCCGCGCCGCAAGCAGGCCACGATCGTCGGACTGGCCGTGGATCTCGACCAGCGCCGCCCCGGCCTCACGCAACAACGCGGCCGACACCGGCTGGTCGTTGACATAGGCGCGGCTGCCGCCATCGGCCTTCAGCTGGCGACGCAGGATGATCGGGCCGTCGATCTCGATATCATTGGCTGCCAGCAGCGCGCGCGCCGGATGGTCGGCGGCAATGCTGAATTCCGCCGTCACCCGCGCCGAATCGGCACCGGCGCGGACCAGCCCGGCATCGCTGCGCGCCCCCATTGCCAGCCCCAGCGCATCGAGCAGGATCGATTTCCCCGCGCCGGTCTCGCCGGTGAGCACCGAAAGCCCTTGTGAAAACTCAAGCGCCAGCGCTTCGATCAGCACCACGTTGCGAATGTCGAGCAGGGTCAGCACAGCGTCTCTTTACAAGCGCTTTGCCGGTTCGTCTCCCCCGCTGCATTCCGCCTTTCCGCTTGCGCAAAGCCGAAAAATCCCTATACGGCGGCCCTTCACGAAACCCGGGGCTTCCGGCGGTCGCAGATGCGGCCTAAAGACGCCGTGAGATTTGCCTCAACCGCAAGAACAGATACAGGTGCCTTATGGCCGTTCCGAAACGCAAGACTTCGCCTTCCAAGCGCAACATGCGCCGCAGCCACCATGCGCTGGTGCCGGCCGCGTTCCAGGAATGCCCCAATTGTGGCGAACTGAAGCAGCCGCACCACCTGTGCGGCGCTTGCGGTCACTACAACGGGCGCGAAGTCATCGAAATCCAGGCCTGATCGCGATCGGGTCCAGGTGGCAGCCGCCGGCCGCATGACCGCACCCGCCCTGATCGCATCTGCGACGAACGCAACGGTCACCCCGACCATTGCGCTTGATGTGATGGGCGGTGACGCCGGCCTTGCCGATGTCATGGCAGCCGCCGAGGTTGCCTCCGAACGCTATCCCAAACTCGTCTTCCGCCTGCACGGGCCGGAAACGCGCATCCGTGCTGAATTCGCGCGCTGCCCGCGCCTCGCCGCCACCGCCACGGTCGTCCATACCGACGAGGTCGTGCTCGGCACCGACAAGCCGAGCCAGGCGCTGCGCCGGTCGCGGACGTCGTCGATGGGCATGGCGATCGCATCGGTCAAGGATGGCCATGCCCATGCCGCGGTGTCGGCCGGCAACACCGGCGCGCTGATGGCCATGGCGCTGTTTGCACTGCGCACCATGCCCGGCATCGATCGCCCGGCGCTCGCCGCGCTGCTGCCGACGTTGAAGAACGATGTCGCGGTGCTCGATCTGGGCGCCAACACCGAATGCGATGCCGAAAACCTGGTGCAGTTCGCCGTCATGGGCGCCGCCTTTGCGCGCACCGTCCTCGGCCTTGAAAAGCCGCGCGTTGCCCTCCTCAACATCGGCGAGGAGGAGCTGAAGGGCACCGACGAGCTGAAGGAAGCCGCGGCCCTGCTGCGCGGCGCGCAACTGCCGATGACGTTCGAAGGCTTTGTCGAAGGCGACAAGATCGGCCAGGGCAATGTCGATGTCATCGTCACCGACGGCTTTTCGGGCAATATCGCGCTGAAGACGGCCGAAGGCACCGGGCGGCTGGTCGTCGGCCTGCTGACCGCGGCGTTCAAGTCATCGTGGCTGACCCAGCTCGGCTATCTGCTGTCGCGCGGCGCGCTGAGTGCCTTGCGCGCGCATCTCGACCCCAATGCCCATAATGGCGCGGTGTTCCTCGGCCTGACCGGCATCGTCGTCAAAAGTCATGGCTCGGCCAATGTCCGCGGCATCGCCAATGCCATCGGCGTCGCCCACGACCTGATCGTCGACAATGTCGGCGAACGCATCGCGCACGACCTGGCGAATTTCCGCGCCCACCGCCCGGCCGTCGCCGAAACCGCCAAATGATCCGCGCCCGCATCATCGGCACCGGCAGCTATCTGCCGCAACGCATCCTTTCCAACGCCGAACTCGCCGCCCGCGTCGATACCAGCGACGAATGGATCATCGAACGCACCGGCATCCGCCAGCGCCACATCGCCGCCGCGGGTGAATTCACCTCCGATCTCGGTGCCGAGGCGGCGCGCCGCGCGCTCGCCAGCGCCGGCCTGGCGCCCGCTGACGTCGATCTGATCGTCGTCGCCACCGCCACCCCCGACCAGACCTTTCCGGCCTGCGCCACCGTCATCCAGCACAAGCTCGGCATGGCGCACGGCGTTGCGTTCGATGTCGCGGCGGTATGCTCGGGCTTTCTCTATGCATTGCAGGTCGCCGATGCACTGTTGACCTCGGGCGCCTATCGCACTGCGCTCGTCATCGGTGCCGAAACCTTTTCGCGGCTGCTCGATTGGGAAGATCGCGCCACCTGCGTGCTGTTCGGCGATGGCGCCGGCGCCGTGGTGCTGCGCGCCGAAAGCGCCGCCGGCACGTCGGCAGACCGCGGCATTCTCGCCACCCGCCTGCACAGCGATGGTCGCTACAACGATCTGCTCTATGTCGATGGCGGCCCGGGTTCGACCGGCACCACCGGCAAGCTGCGCATGAAGGGCCGCGAGGTATTCCGCCACGCCGTCACCAATCTCGCCAGCGTGATGACCGAAACGCTCGATGCCGCCGGCCTGTCGGCGGCTGATGTCGCCTGGGTGGTGCCGCACCAGGCCAATTTGCGCATTCTCGAGGCGACCGCCAAAAAGCTGCATCTCCCGGTCGAACGCGTCATCGTCACCGTCGATTCCCACGCCAACACGTCGGCCGCTTCGGTGCCGCTGGCGCTCGATACCGCGGTCCGCGACGGCCGGGTGAAAGCCAATGATTTGCTGCTATTGGAAGCGATGGGCGGCGGTTTCACCTGGGGTGCCGCCGCAGTCAGGTGGTAGCTTATTCCGTAATCATCGGTTAAGGTGGCGCACTTGTCGCTCGGCCAATGTTACGCCACAGTTATGACCGCATCTCTTGGGGGAAGGTCTTCGCAAATGACCAAGTTGGAATCGATCGCCGCCGGCAGCCTGACCAGGGCCGATCTTGCCGATGCCGTCCATGGTGAAATCGGTCTGTCGCGCGCCGAATCGGCGGCGCTCGTTGAAACCGTGCTCGATCGCATCGGCGATGCGCTGGTCGCCGGCGACAATGTCAAGATTTCGTCGTTCGGCAGCTTCGTGCTGCGTAAAAAGGGCCTGCGCATCGGCCGCAACCCCAAGACCGGGGTGGAAGTGCCGATCGAGCCGCGCACGGTGCTGACCTTCCGCCCCAGCCAACTGCTGCGCGAAGCCATCAACAAGCCGGCGAAATAGGACTTGAACATGGCGGACACGCCCGATAAGACCGAGAAATCGGACCGCGCCTTTCGCACCATCAGCGAAGCCGCCGAAACCATCGGTGTGCCGCAGCATGTGCTGCGGTTCTGGGAAACCCGCTTTCCGCAGTTGCAGCCGCTGAAGCGCGGCGGCAACCGCCGTTACTATCGCCCCGCCGACATGGCGCTGCTGATGACCATCCGCGGCATGCTCCACGATGAAGGCCTGACCATCCGCGGTGCGCAGCAGGCGCTTAGCGGTGGCAAGGAACGCGCCAAGCCGGTGGTGCGGCCCGCCTTGCCCGAAATGCCGGTCGAAGCGCCGGCCGTCGAAGCACCGGTCGCTGCCGTCGCTGCCCCCAGGCCGATTGCCAGCATCGGCCCCGCCACGACGCCGCCGGTGCCCTTCGATCTTGCTGCCCTGCGCGACATCCGCGACCGCCTGCGCCACGCCCTCGCGGCCTGAACCGATGCGCAGCCTTGCCGTGTTCAGCGTCAAGGGCGGCGTCGGCAAATCGGCGCTCGCGGTCAATCTCGCCCATGCCGCCGCGACGCTGTCGGCACGCCGCACGCTGCTATGGGATCTCGATCCGCAAGGCGCCGCCACCTACACGCTGCGGCTGTCGGCCCGCCCCGACGCCTCGGCGCGCAAGGGCATCGCCGGCGGCGAACTGCTGCCGCTGATCCAGGCGTCGGATTTCGCCCGGCTCGACGTCCTCGCCGCCGACAAGTCGCTGCGCCAGCTCGAAAAACAGCTCGCCGACGACGACAAGGCCAAGCGGCTGAAAAAGCTGATCAAGACGCTCGACAAGGACTATGACCGCGTCATCCTCGATTGCCCGCCCGGGCTGACCGAACTCGCCGACCAGGTTTTCCGCGCCGTCGACCTGCTCGTCGTGCCGATGCTGCCGTCGCCACTGTCGATGCGCGCCTATGACCAGCTGCTCGAACATCTGGCCAAACACCACAAGGGCAACGCCCCCGCCGTGCTGCCGGTCTTCACCATGGTCGACCGCCGCAAGGCCCTCCACCGCGCCACCGTCGCGCTGGCCCCCGACCGCCCCGTCATCCCCTACGCCGCCGCGATCGAAGCCATGGCCGCGACGCAATTGCCGGTGCTGGTGAAGGCGCCGACGGCGGTCGCGGCGCGCGCCTTGGCGGGGTTGTGGACCGAGGTCGAGCGGGCGCTGACCAAGCTGGGGTAGAGGCCTCCCACGTCTGGGGCGTTGGCCCCAGACCCCATGACGTTGGCGAAGATCTTGAAGGGCAGCTATCGTCTCAATATCGGTCGTTCACAATCGGGCTTCAGGATGTCTGCCTGTGCCAGCGGCCGCCATTCATTCAACAGATGGTTCCTCCCGCGCAGGAAACCAGGTGCAGTGGCGGAGCTTAGTCTGATATTGGCGTCCGCGAACACGCGGCGCTCGCGCTCCTGCGGGAAATCGAGGCTGTCGATCCACCCGACATGCAGCCACGCCGGAGGAGCCGCCGATGACCGATCGTCCCGCCGATGCAACGCCGCCATTCGACCGGGCCGGGCTGTCATCAGCGCAGGTCGAAACAGCGATGGCGGAACATGGCCCAAATGAACTGCCCAAAACTGACAAGCGGTCGATCTTCGGGATTATCGGCGAGGTCGTGCGCGAGCCGATGCTGGCACTGCTGTTGGTCGGTGGTCTTGCCTATCTGCTGCTCGGCAATCTAACCGAAGCATTGATCCTGCTGGCCTTTGCGACGTTTTCGGTCGGCGTCACCGTCGTCCAGCAGACCCGCACCGAACATGTACTCGATGCCTTGCGCGACTTGTCGGCGCCACGCGCGATGGTCATCCGGAACGGCGAGCGCGTCCGCATCGCTGGGCGCGACGTCGTCACCGGCGATCTGCTGGTGCTCGAGCAGGGCGACCGCGTCGCCGCTGACGCAGCCTTGCACGAGGCCAGCGACCTGCAAATCGACGAGTCGCTACTGAGCGGTGAATCCCTGCCTGTGGCCAAAGTTGATTTGGCAGCGGCCGCACCGGGCGTCGATCATCGCCCCGGCGGCGACGCGCAGCCCTTTGTCTATTCGGGATCGCTGGTTGTTCGCGGCAGCGGCTTGGCTGTCGTCGATGCAACCGGAGTGCGCAGCGAGATCGGCAGGATCGGCGCCTCGCTGGCAACGCTCGACACCGAGGCACCGCGGTTGCGGATGGAGACGGCGCGCATCGTCAAACTG